>CACWQH010000016.1 GCA_902762955.1 uncultured Lachnospiraceae bacterium | reverse complement strand
CACATTTCCATCATAATCGTATTCAAGCTCAAAGAATGTACGAAGCATAGAAAGGGCAAGTGTCTTACCAAAACGTCTCGGTCTGGTAAACAGTGTTACTACTCCGCCATTCTCTACAACGTCACGAATAAGCATAGTCTTATCAATGTAATACATGTCATCATCTATAAATCTTTTGTAATCCTCATATCCTATGCCAATCTTTTTCACGATATACACCTCCTCATGAAAGCACTAAAATCATTATTAACGCTTTCCTAAACTCTAACACAAAAAGGCTGAAATTTCAATCAAAACAAAGGACCATGCAACCATCTTTTAAGATAGTTACACAGTCCTTTGATTTATATATATCCTTTTTTATATATGCAATTATACGGTTATCCAATATGCTACTTAATCATTTTCCTTCTGAGTGTCAGATAAAGTGCTGCCATAGCCGAATCAACCATAAGCATAATGATTATACCTATGTTCATCTTATCGCCAGTGATGCTTGTTTATTAAAAAATGTATATATTTTTACTGCACACTAAAGTACTGTGAGGATATTACCTGCGCAAGCTCCTCCGCTGATGCGTTCCATTTATCTGAATCAGGATAAACGTAAACATCCGCTACCAAATAAACACCGTCAGCTACATCTCTGACAAATTTATATCTCTTGTATTCTGATGTCCAGCCACCATCTTTATAAGTTTCGATTGTATGAACAATCGAGTAGTAAATTGTAGTATCTTCAAAGTCAAGGGATACACCCAACTCCTGTTCAGGGAATTCATAGGTTGAATATTCATCATCTTCAGGTATGTACATACTATCATTTGCCACATCAAACGATGAGTCATACCAAAATGAATTTTCAAGCTCGTATTCAACAGATATATTATAATCGTTATCTCTAAAATCAACTGAATACTCACTTGAATAATCACATTCCAAACCATCTAAGCATCCAAGAATCTTTACACTGATTCCGTTTGAATCAACAAGAGTCATATCACCTACATCATCGGTGTCATTATCTGCATCATCCAAATCATCATCATCGGTATCATCCAAATCATCATCATAATCATCATAATCGTCCATACCGATATCACCTGCAAAACCTCCAAATATGCCTGAAAGGATTGGATTCTGTGATACTCTGGTTGCCCACTCATTTATAGCGTACATATTTTCCTGTACTGCTGTCATTAAATCCTGCTGTGACATAGCACATACATCATATACCTTAACTGAGCTGTCGATATCTGATGCTGACTTGTTATTAAGATTCTGGTTGAAGCTTATCTTACCCTTGAAAAGAGTTTCTGCATTGTATTTTGCTTCAATATTTATATCTGCACCCTTTTCATCGTTCTTATCTATAACAGTTGTATCAAAGTTTACATCATAGATTTCTCCAAGGTAGTTTACATTTACTGAACCGTTTGGATTACCTTCAGGATCCTTAACATCAACCTTTATGGATATCTGCTCACCCATCATGGAAAGCTTAACTTCACCTGCTATTTCATCGCTGTCATAATCTAACCAAAGCTCATAGTTGACCATTCCGGATTCATTCTTGCAATCTACCTTAACGACCTTATTATCCTTAACATATACATTTGCAACTATATCTCCGCCGATGATTGCTGATATTGAAGTTCTAAGATCAGAGGTACTCATACCGTACTGTGATACATACTGATCTAATGCAGTACCTGCTGCAGCTTCGATTTCATCAAGTAAAACATCCTTTGGAATAGTAACTATATATTTCTTAGCCTTAACACTCTTACCATTTACACTTACGGTTGCTTTACCATCTTTTTCAACTTCACATTTATCCCAAAGATCATCAACCGAATCTGAACTCTCATCTACCACCGTGGTAGGAGCACTGAAGTAATCAAGGTTTACATTACTAAGCTGACTTGCATCAATGTTCATCATCTGTCCAAGCTCTGAATTTGCAAGCTTATTTGCAAAGTCATCATTTGGAAGCATAAAATATCCGTCTATAAGATCAGGAGCATAAATGTATGTATTAGTTTCTGTTCCTACTATATTAAGCTTAAGGATGCTGTCATTTGATACATTTAAATCAACATTGGCATTCATAAGCTTGTTTGAAGGTGCATATATTACATCTATGCTGAAATCTGCCGGCACATCCTGACCTTCAATCTGTTCAACAGAGGCACTAATCTTTGTCTCTCCGCCTTCTTCTATATACTTCTTGCTGAAATCAGCTGTATTATCTGTTTTTGTAAATGTTTTTTCAAATGCATCCTTAACCTTTTCCTTAGGTGTCTTAAATACCTTTGGAAGGAAGATGATGCCACAGACAACAAGCGCAACAACAGCAGCACAAGCAGTTATTATTCCTGCGATTGCTCCACCGCTTAAAGGCTTCTTAGGGCCTTTCTGCTTCTTAGCCTTCTTGCCATCAGGCTGAGGCATTGTATTCATAGGCTGATTAAAGCCTGTATTTCCTCCAAACTGCTGCATATTCTGCTGATTGATCTGGGCGAACTGTGAGCTCATATCCGGAGAAACCGGCTGTGTCATGCCTGCACCTACAGGTTGAGTCATACCAGCATCCATCGGCTGATTGAAACCTGTGTTTCCTACCGGCTGTGTCATACCTGCATCCATCGGCTGGTTGAAGCCTGTGTTTCCTGCCGGCTGTGTCATACCTGCATCCATCGGCTGATTGAAACCTGTATTTCCTACCGGCTGTGTCATACCTGCATCCATCGGCTGATTGAAACCTGTGTTTCCTACCGGCTGTGTCATGCCCGCATCCATCGGCTGGTTGAAGCCTGTGTTCACCGGCTGTGTCATACCCGCATCCATCGGCTGGTTAAATCCTGTATTGCCTACAGGTTGGGTCATTCCGGCATCCATCGGCTGTCCACCGGTCATATTAAGCGGATTTTGATTTGGGTCATAATTTCCATTACCAAAATTATTGTCCATTATTTCTTTCCCCTTTCTTAATAAACCTTAGCATCCTCTTCTTTATTTAATACTCTTAAAGCACCCTGTGCCAATGCAAGGAGCTCATCCTCACCTGCATATACGGTAAATGGTGCTATAAATCCTGCACGCTTTTTGAGCTCATCAACAACATAGTCCGAGTAAGCTATACCACCTGTAAGAATTACCTGGTCTACCTTACCGCAAAGCACTGTAGCCTGAGCTCCCATATCCTTGGCAACCTGATATATAAAAGCATCCATAACAAGCTTAGCCTTAGCATCATTCTTGTTAAATGCAAGATCCTCAACATCTCTTTGGTCATTTGTTCCAAGATAAGCATTGTAACCTGCCTTACCGACAAGCTGCTTAACCATCTCTTTTTCTGTATACTTTCCTGAATAGCAAAGTCTAACAAGCTCACCATTTGGTATAGCTCCTGCTCTTTCAGGTGAAAATGCACCGTCACCATTAAGTGCATTAAATACATCTACAACCTTTCCGTCCTTATGAGCTCCGACAGAAACACCGCCACCCATATGAACTACTATAAGATTGAGTGATTCGTAAGGAACACCCTTTTCTTTGGCATATCTTTTTGCAACTGCCTTTTGGTTAAGTGCATGGAAGATACTGGTTCTTGGCATCTCCGGATGTCCTGAAATTCTTGCAACATCTGAAAGCTCATCAACTACTACAGGGTCAACTATGTAAGCAGGAACACCTACTTCATCTGCTATTTCCTTTGCAATTAAACCACCAAGGTTTGATGCATGCTCACCTCTTTTAGCTTCAACCAAATCCTTGATAAGCGCATCTGTTACCTCATAAGTTCCGCCCGGTATAGGCTTAAGCAAACCACCACGACCTACTACTACATCAAGTGTCTTGATGTCAAAATTGTTATCTGCCAAAACCTTGGTAATAACTTCTTTACGGAAATCCTTTTGTGCAACTATTGAATCATATTTAGCTATTTCTTCGGTTGCATGTCTTAAAGTCTGTTCAAATAAAAGGTTCTCATCTTCAAATACACCAATCTTTGTTGAAGTTGAACCCGGATTGATAATAAGTGATTTATATCCCATCATTGTCTCCTTTTTATGATATTTTTTATTGTTAATATAATTGAAACTCTGTTTTACTATCAATTACTTTGTCTTGCTAAGCTCTTCAGCAACGATTGCTGCAAGTGCGATAGAATTAACCTTTGTCTCAAATTCATCCGAACGTGAAGTAAGGATAACCGGAGCCTTGGTTCCTGTAAGAATACATCCGTTCTTAACATTTGCAGTATGAACAAGACACTTATATACGAGGTTACCTGCATGAATATCAGGGAATAAGATTACATCAGCATCACCAACGATCTTACGTCCTGTAGCTCCCTTATGTCTTGCTGCCTCCGGATCAATGGCAAGGTCAAGTGAAAGCGGACCGTCTACGATACAACCTTCTATCTGTCCTTCCTCATTCATCTTGGTAAGCTCTGCTGCCTCAACGGTAACAGGCATCTTAGGATTTACAACCTCAACTGCTGCAACAGGTGCAACCTTAGGGCAGGCAATACCGCAAGCCTGTGCAACTTCAACAGTATTCTTTATTATACCAACCTTATCCTCAAGAGTAGGATATGGAATAAATGCAACGTCTGACAAGAATAAAAGTCTGTCATATCCCTCAACCTCAAAAACTGCAACATGAGAAAGAGGATTACCGGTTCTTAAACCAACCTCCTTATCAAGAACACTTCTTAAAAAGTCCTTTGTGTCAATAAGACCCTTCATATACATGTCAGCCTTACCGTCATGTACAAGCTTAACAGCCGTTCTGGCAGCCTCGATCATATCCTTAACATCTACCATCTCAAAGTCTGATACATCAATATTCTTTGAAGCCGCTATCTCTTTAATCTTATCCTCATCACCAACAAGAATTGCATCTGCAATATTCTTATCCTTTGCAGCTCTTACAGCCTCAAGAACCGCATCATCCTGTGCATTTGCAACAGAAACCTTTTTCATGCTGCATTCACTGATCTTTGCAAGTAAAGCATCAAAACCTTTGTTCATTTTTAAATAATCCTTTCCATATATATTTATTATTTTGCCGTTCATAAAGCAATTACATTATATTATAACATGAAAAATAAATATTATAAAGTTTTTATTTTTTCATTAAAATCCTATGAAGCTTTTATATCCTCTTTTGCCGCAAGCCCGGGCAATGCCATAAAATAAGCTATCCATAAAATGACCGCCATCACAACCCAGCTTATAGGCTCGGTAAATGCAACACCCTTATATGCAAACCTCGGTACAAGAAATATAACCGACAAAATCTTAATCAGCATTTCAGATATGCTTGAGACCACCGGCATGACCTTGTGGCCCATGCCCTGCAGAGAACAGCGCATGACAAAAAGCGGACCAAGCACATAAAAAAACAATACACTTATTCTCATGTACATCACTGCCGGATCAACTATATCAGGACTGTCCGTACTGGTTATCCATTCTACGATAAAACGCCCTAATGTAAAACAAATTACCACCAGCACTGTCGTTATGACTGTGACTATTATATGAGCCTGCCATATCCCCTGTTTTATTCTTTTTATCTCTCCTGCTCCCATATTCTGACTCACATACGTAGTCATTGCAATACCGATAGAGTATAAAAATATGGTCAATATATCAAATAATCTTCTTGCCGCAGTATGTGCCGTTATAATCGAAGTTCCCAGTCCGTTAATTGCACCCTGCAGTATAACCGTTCCGATATTTACTATACAGGACATAAGCCCCATAGCAAGACCGGTTGTTATAAGATTTGAGTACTCCTTACCCGTAACCGCAAAATCCTCCCTTTTCGGAAGAATATCCTTATACTTATAAACCATATAAAAAAGACAGGAAAAACCGGCAACCGCCTGTGAAATTATGGTTGCATAGGCTGCTCCCTCTATCCCCCATGAAAATCCCTTTACAAACAAAAGGTCAAGAAAGATATTAAGAACAACGGAAATAATAAGACAATAAAGCGGCGTCTTGCTGTCGCCTATCGCCCGAAGCATATTGGTGCAAAAATTATAAACCGCCGTAAATATAATACCCACCAGTATTATTCTTACATACGAAACGGCATAGTCCATAATGTCATCCGTCGTATTTAGTGCGATTAGAATATCTTTTATAAATATCTCACTAATAACTGTAAGTATAACTGCCGTGAAAAATGTAAGAATAACAGCACCGGCAACAAATCTCCTTATCTGCTTAAAATTCTGCGCACCAAAGGAATTCGCAACAGGGATTGCGAAGCCCTGTGTAAGACCATTTATAAAACCGACAATTGTATTTGATATAACCGCTGTTGCACCTATCGCAGCAAAAGCATTTGTTCCCACATAAGCACTAACAATCTTAGCATCTATCATATTGTAAAGCTGCTGAAATATAAAGCTTGCAATAAGCGGAAATGCAAATAATAGTATTACCTTTGCCGGATATCCCTTTGTTAATTCCTTCAAATTAATTCACCACGTAACTGCCTGCCCTGTCTTACATGTGAAATGAGCACATCGATACTTTCTTTTGTATAAATCTCGCCCTTTTTTACTATGTAAATCCCCGGCGGATAAACGTATATATTATCCTTTGCGACAGTTCCTTCCAAATCCTTTAATATATCTACTGTTTTTTCAATGTATGCTTTATCTTTAAAATTCGCATTGAAAGTATATACTTGATTTGATTCTTTTTCAATATCCTTTATTTTTTTTATATATAGATCATAATTATCATCCAGATTTTTAAGAGAATTATATAAATAATCAAAATCCTCATCTGTGTCGAAATATGTCGAAATAAGTACTACATAATCAAGTCCTGACATTTCGCAAACTATACCGTATTCATCCGATAAAAGCTTGTAAAGGCCCGCACCTTTTATCGGTTCCTTTGCATATAAAACAATTCTTGTCGGATCAATTATAAAACTGTTTGTATATTTATCCTTCGTTATTTCAGTTTTTTTGCTGATATTATTCCGATTAATTTTGTCGAAATCTTCGCGATTGTCTAAAAGCGTTATATTATTTAGCTTCTTTAATCTGTCTCTTGTCAAATAAAGGCGTGACAGGTATTTTTCATAATCTTTATTTTGCGCCATATATACAGCTCTTTCCATATCCAAAAGCATTATATACGACGGAGAAGAACTCATAAAGACCGAAAGATATTTTTTTATATTAAGGTTAAGCTCCTCATCCATAACATGAAGCAGCGCGGTCTGTGTCATGGACGACATAGTCTTATGAAGACTCTGGATAATTACATCCGCACCGTTATATATGGCAGAATATTTTTTCAAAGAACAGATAAACGGAAGATGTGCTCCATGAGCTTCATCTACTATAAGCTTCATGCCGGCTTCATGAACAATCCTGCTTATCCTGTCAATATCGGAAATTACCCCCTCATACGTAGGGCTTGTAATAATAACAGCTTTAGCATCCGTATTATCATCACAGGCTTTTTTTATTGATTCATCGACAATTTCAAGACCTTTCAGAGAGACATAAACCGCCTCAAGCTCAAGCAGTTCTATGATATTATGAACTGATTTATGGCAGTTTGAAGCAACAATTATCTTATCCTTATGTGATACACATGCCGAGATAGCGGCAAAGATACCACCGGTTGAACCGTTAACAAGATAATAGCTTGCAAGAGTATCATAAACTCTTGCAAGCTCTTTTTCCGACTCAAGAATCATTTCCATGGGATTATGCAGATCATCAAGTCCCGGCACCTCGGTAACATCCAGTTCATGCAGCATATCAAGAGTTAAATCAAGCCTTTTCAAAGCATCCTTTTCTCCATCAAAAACCTGCTTCAAAGCCTCAAAATCTCCTGAATAATCAACTGCCTTTCTCTTATGCCCCGGCATATGCCATACACTATGAAATTCACCTAAATACCTTGTTAAACCTTCTGCAATGTATCTCTTCATCTAAACTTCCTTAAATTTATTTTTACTCAAGCTTGAGACCTTCAACATCCTTAAGCTTTATAAGCATCAGATCATCCTCTGAAATATCCATGTCTGTGACGAGGCGGTTAGCCTGATTACTTATCGCCCTTTCAAGATAATTTCTTACCGAACGTGCATTACCAAAGTTGTGCGGTGGTGCTATAAGAGTCATTTTAAACTTATTTTTTATAAAGGAAAGTGCCTCTTCATCAAAGCTGTAGTCAAGCTTTTTCGCTCTTTCAACTATTATCTCAACAAGCTCCTCAGCCGTATAATTAGGGAATTCTATCGTTCGGTTAAACCTTGAACGAAGTCCCGGGTTTGCATCAAGAAAGGTCTGCATCTCATCATGATATCCGGCAGCTATAACAATCAAATCATCACGATAATCCTCCATGGCTTTATTTAGGATATCTATAGCTTCCTGTCCGAAATCGCCATCCTGTTTATTGGAAGAAAGTGCATATGCTTCGTCTATAAACAGTACTCCGCCCTTTGCTTTTTCGACAACCTCCATAACCTTTTCTCCGGTCTGTCCCATATATCCTGCTACAAGACCTGAACGATCAACCTCAACAAGATGTCCCTTTGATAATATTCCGAGGTTGTGATAAATCTTTGAAAGAATTCTTGCTACGGTAGTTTTACCGGTTCCCGGATTACCCAAAAACACAAGATGGTTAGTGGTCGGCGGAACCTTTAAGCCTTTTTTCCTTCTAAGCTCACAAACCTTAAGCAGATTGACCAGATTATTTACCTCGCGTTTTACACTCTGCATGCCGGTAAGTCCGTTTAACTCCTCCATAAGCTTGGCAAGATCAAGGGTTTCAGGATTTATCTCATCTTTAGGCTCATCAACCTTCTCATCGTTTCTATCATAAGAATTCATAGAACTATTATTGGAATTTTTATCTCTATCAGAATAATACTCATTGAAACCACGCCTTTGAGGAAGTTCGTCCTTACCACTTATTTTATTATTCTTATTTACCTTAATTCCGTCTTCATTTCTGCCAAAGCTTACGGAATCCTCTGAATTATCCGCTGCTTCAACCTTATCAGGCTCATCATAAACCGTTTCCTTTATATAACCTGTAAAAGAAGACTCATTATTTCCTTCAAACCTTTTACCCGGCTTAAATGCAATAGTAGGCTTTTCATCCTCTATCTTTCCATTGATTAATTCTATATTGTCACGGATCATATTGATATAAGCCGAAAGACAATCCAGCTCACCCTGCTTTATCTCCTCATTGCAGGCTATGAGGTCATTTCCTATGTAATTAAAGGTAGTCACATAAAGCATGATCAAGTCATAATAGCCATTGCTCACTTCACCGGTTTCCGGGCCGACATTTGACCTGACAAAGGCCTCAAGTGACATAGGCGGTCTTTCAAGAATCTTCTCTCCTTTAAGCTCCGTGCCTTCAGCATACTGGGAGATAAGTCCCACATTAAACTGCATATGCATAAGTGAATTAATGTAGTCAATTTCCGCCTGACTTATATCTCCATCTGCAAATGCGATGTAAACAAGAAAATGAAGCATGTCATCCTTATACATTTCTACAAGATCAACACGCCCCTCGCTCCTTATATAAGCAGCACGACCTATACTTTGGGCTCTTTTAAGACAAAGCTCATACATCTGCCTGCTTTCTTCTTTTACAATATCCCCTTTAAAAAAACTAAATCCCCACTTCATATAATCCGAGCTCCTTTAACTCCTGATAGACTCTTGCAATCGGAAGTCCCACAACGTTATTATAATCTCCGTCTATCTTTTCGATATATATCCCGCAAGGTCCCTGAATACCATAGGCTCCCGCCTTATCCATCGGATCACCGGTTTTTATATAATCATTAATTTCCTTATCCGTCATAGGGTAAAATGTAACCCTGGTACATTCAAAAAATGTGTGACTTTTCAATACATCTTCATTATATACAAAAGTTACTCCGGTGTATACCTCATGATCCTTTCCGGCGAGCTTCTTAAGCATATCATATGCTTCCTGCTTGGATTTTGGCTTTCCCAAAATCTCACCTTCAGATGCCACAACCGTATCAGCACCTATAACCAGATAGTTTTCTTGATTTGCCAGCTTTTCATATACATCCATAGCCTTTTGATATGAAAGCTCACAAACCACCTCGCTTGGTATAGTCTTTGTAATAATCTCATCCCTATCAGAAGGGATAACCTCAAATAAAAACCCCGCTCTATCTAAAAGCTCACGTCTCCTCGGAGACTGTGACGCAAGTACAATCTGCATATCCATCGCTCCCGGCATCTCATAAAATCAGTTCAAAACAAATAATAATTAACCAAATAAAATACTAAACCTTACCTTAAAGGCTGCAAAACCATATCCGCTAACAATACTTGGCTCTTTCTCCACCGATAAGCTTAGGTCTCGTCTTTGCACACACAATATGCGCACTTCCGATAGCATCGGTCTTAATCCTGACAGGCACCGCAACATCCTTTAGATGCATACCTATCATAACATCACCTATATCTATCCCAAGCTCCGCCCTTATATGCTCCACGGCAACCGCATCCGGTAATATATCATAGACAGCTGTCGCAAATGAACCGCCTGCCTTTAGCTTTGGTACTACACTTACTCTCTCATAGCCCCTATCCTTCGCAACAGACTTTTCTATAATAAGTGCCCTGTTAAGATGCTCACAGCATTGGGCTGCCAGGTGAATACCATGCTTTTTACATTCCTCATATAAGGTAACAGCTATAGCTCTGCCAACCTCCTCACTCGAAAAGGTTCCAAGCTTTTTTCCGCATACCTCACTGCTTGAACAGCCTACTACGAGAATATCTCCTTCTTCGTATACGCTCTGCTCCAAAAGCTCCTTTAAAGCAGCCGCCACTTCTTCTTTTACCAAATCCAAATCCTTATATTTTACATCCGAAATCCCACTCGCCATATTAAAAAATTCTCCATATCTTTTACTATCCTATGCATAAAGATAACACATAATCCTGCTACATTCCAGTACATTTTTATTCTTTTAAATGCAACCATAAAAAACATAAGTTATGGGGACAGGCACACTTGCCTGTCCCCATAACTTACATATATTATGATGCTACAAAGACTGCCGCCGCAGAAAAATTATCATTATTTTCAGGAGCTCTGCTGTCTAAGATAAGCTTCATTCCATTTAACCATTCCTCCGGTGTATGTGCCTGCTTTAAAAGCTTGCTCATCTCTGCCTCATATACATACTCCCAAAAGCCGTCCGTACATAGTAAAAATGCATGAAATCCTTTTTCAGCTTCAAGATGGACATCATCCACCACATCCGGCTCGGCGCTGTCACTTCCAAGAGCTCTTAAAATCTTACTTCTGTCCGCATGAAAACGAATCTGGCTTGTGGTTATCTCATTCATAAAAACTGCCATCTGTGAAACACTGTGATCCGCAGTCTGATATATAAGCTCACCATTTTTGAACCTGTAGAGCCTCGAATCTCCTACATGTGCCCACCTGGCATTTTCAAATTCATCTATTACAAGACATACAACCGTAGTTTTCATCTGAACCTTATCGTCTTGTTTTTTTATAACCTCTTTGTTGGCTACATGAATTGCTTCAGCCATCTCATCAGCATTGTTCATGCGGTTATTCAAAAACTGCTCTATTATAGCCTCCGTCGCTGCTCTCGACGCAATCTCGCCGCCTCCGCTGCTACCGACACCATCAGCAACCACAACACAGGTACGATTATTCTCCTGTGATATTCCTATAGTATCCTCGTTATAAGGTCTTCCGCCCTGACCTGTAAGCTGCGCAACTTCTACCATATTAAATCCACCTTTAATTATATAAATTTCAAATCCTGCTATTCATAAGTCTGTACTTCAACACTCTCCGGCCACTCAATCTGACAGTCGCATTCAGCATTATATTTAACGACTTTTACTGAAGAAGGTACACCGTCATCACCAAATAAATCTGCAGATATAGTCTTTAAATCCTTTGGAAAATATATTTCACTTAGGCTTGAACAACCAACCAAAGCTTCCGAAGCTATACTGTTTCCGCTCTTGGATAAATCAAGCCTGGTAAGACCGGTACAGTAACAAAATGCACATCCTATTTCATTAAGCTGTGAACCCTCCTCAAGGCTTATTTCCGTGATGTTATTGCAGCATATAAAGGCTCCGCCACCGATAGTCGTAACATCAGCAGAGATAACCACGCTGCCTGATTTAGCGGACGGACACATACACAGCGTTTTCATATCTTTAAGATAAATTATTCCCTCGCTTGAAGCAAATGTATCATTAGCTCTATCGACGTCATATTCTTCTATTTCAGAATAAGCAAAGGCTAATGAATGAATACTGTTTACATTTTTAGGAATACTCACCTTTTTAATTTTTGTATATGCAAAGCAGCCGCTACCCAGCTTTATAAGACTATCCGGCAGGTCAATTTCGGTAAGCGCCGTACTATTAAATGCATCCTGCCCTATTTCTTCAAGTCCCTCGCTTAGATATATTTTTTCAAGCTTCTTACAATTATAAAAACCATCCCGGTCTATCTTCTTAACTGTCGAAGGTATAGCCACCGTCTCAACATCACTCGCCTCGAAAGCATCCTCGCCTATTTCAACAATCGGGAGTCCCTCTATACTATCTTGAATGATAAAATTACATATGTCGCCTTTATATTTTGTTATGATGATTCCCGTTCCGTCATCAGTCTTTTTATATTCAAAATCATCGTCATATGTATAAACCAAAAATTTCTTATCCGAAGGTAAGGAATCGGTGTCAATGTTGGATACTGAAACTCCGTCTATTTCATATGGTATACCGACAATATCCTCATCTCCCTCATAACCGCAGATAATATAAGTTTCACCATCATCAGACGTTCTATATAATAGACCGTCCTCCGTCTTTAAAATCTCCGACTCGTCTATAGGAATAACCGTAGTTCCATCCTTATAGCATAGGAAGGATTGAAGGTTCGTTGAATTGCCGTCCGCATCATATCTACACTCCTGAAGCCAGAGCTCGTCGGAATCAAAACATATTGATATAAAGGTTTTTTCTTCTATAAGACAGGCATTGGCAGTACCATCTTCCCGTATGCGATATACCCCGCCTTCTTTTTCATTCATATAATAAATCCAGCCATCACCATATGCAAAGGTAAAGCTTCTTGTATCCATCGGTGCATCATATAATACCGTCTTTTTGTTACCCTTCATATCAAGTACATACATAGCCTTATCCGAAAGTGAGTAGATGAAAATCGAATCATTTTCGATAAATCCATAACAAAAATACTTATCATTATTCAAGGTCTTTGAATGTTTACCATCAAGAGCTGCCCTTTTAAGATAAGTCTTGTTATTATCATCAAAAACCGTGTAATAAATGTATTTACCGTCCAGATTATACCAGCACATATCCTCATTGATAACCGTTTCGATTTTTCCGGTTTTGGCATCACAACGATTTAGTACGGGATGGGTTTGGTTATCATTCATGGTAATATAATAAAGATATTCCTTACCGTTTGACAAAAGAGCATATTGCATAAGCATAGAAGTATTTAAGCCTTCCGCCAAAACACTTAAATTACTTCCGTCAAAGTCCATGCTGTAGATTTTTACACTGTCTGTGCCGTCATCCTGCATAAAATATATCTTATTTTTTCCCTGATTAATATACATAGTATTTTCGGCAACTATTACCGATGAATCCACATAAAAGCATCCGTTATATCCGTCGTAGGTACACATTCTCAGGTTTTTATTATGGTCAAGGAAATATTCATACTCCTTTGTTTTTATAAGCAGACCACCATCATTAAGTATATTGCTGTTTGAATTTCCGAGCTTTTCCACCTTAGGAAGCCACGGCTTAAATAAAAATAATAATATGGCCGCTGCCGCAAGAATTAAAACACTGAAAACCGGTATCAAAACCTTGGCGAGCTTTTTCTTCTTCTTTTTCCTGTCCTTCTTCTTTTTATTATTTGCAGTCTGACTATATGCCTGCATTGTACTTAACATTTCCGGATTAGGCATTGTAACATATGGTGAAAGCCTTGCAAAAAGCTCATCCATAGTCTGAATTCTGTTTTCGGTATGAACCGCCATACCATCCGTAAGAGTTACCTTTATATCCTCCGGCAGTTCACTTCCGTTTGGAAGAGGCGGAAATGAAAGTGTATCCTGCATGAGTCTTTCCATAGCCTCAGGTATAAGCTTTCCATACATACAATAATACATGGTTGCACAAAATGCATATACATCTGTCCAAGGACCAACAGATCCGCTTTCCATATATTGCTCTGCAGGTGAAAAGCCTCTCTTGGTAACGAGCTGTGACATGCCCTCTCTGCCGTTACTTACATCCTTTGCAGCACCAAGATCAAGCAACATTAAACTGCCATCCTTGGTTACCATCATATTGTCAGGACTTATATCTCTATGAATAAGTCCCTGCCCATGAACCTTGGAAAGACTATTCATCATAGGTGCAAGCATATTTATGCAGGTACCAAAATCCATGGTTCCTGTTTCCTGAAGATACTGTTTAAGAGTCTTACCTTCAATGAAATCCATGATAATATAAGCAGTCTGATTTTCATAAAAGGTATCCCTGACTCTTACTATACCGGAGATAGAATCCAGCTTTGCCATCTTTCTGGCTTCCTTAAGAAAGCTCTCGCAGCCTTCTCTCCACTGTTCCTCCTTATTAGTGGTAAAATTCCACTGAATAAGATTACTTACGGTATTATCCCTGCTAACACTTCCCATAGGATAGTATTCCTTTATACAAACCTTTATATTAAGAAGCAAATCAAAGCCGATATAAGTCATACCAAATCCGCCCTGTCCGATCATCTTTCCGACAAGATACCTTCCATAAAGAACCGTATTTGGCTTCAATACCATAGGTGGCTGTTCATATATTTTATAATAATTAAAACCACACTTAGGGCACACTGCATCTTCAGTTTCTTCCATACAATTTAAACAGCGATTTACTTCCATTTTTTCATCCTTTATCTTTAATCAATTATAAAATCTTTATCTGTTCTTTTCCGAAGCTTATTACATATCCTCTCTGAGCCTCAAGCCATCCACCCGCCGGAACTCTCTGACCGTTTAAAAATGTTCCGTAGGATGAATTTTCATCCTTGATCCAGATTTTCTGATCATCATCGACATAAACCATACACTGTCTGCGGCTTACACCACCGGTATTGGTCGGGAACTGTATATCACAGCTGGTATCTCTTCCGATAACAATACTCGAACCCGGCTTCATATACCATTTCTTACCATTTAGGCTTCCATAAAATTCGAGATGCGGATATGATACCCTGGTCTGCTGTCCGGGTTGAATACCGATATACTGATTAACCTGATTGCTTCCAAATAAAGCTCTTGAAAGCTCATCTACAGTCTGGAATCTGTCCTGCGGTATAACCGCCATACCCTTATGTATAGCATTTGCAACATTGTCCGGGACATCAGGACAAAGCTGCCTGATATTAACGGTTTTATCCGCCATAATTCTATCCGGTGCCTTAGGAGGCAATACTCCGCCAAGCGAATAATACATAGTAACACATAGAGCATATATATCCGTCCACGGACCTTGATTTCCGTTTGTCTGATACTGCTCATACGGTGCAAAGTTATGCTTTAATATAGTTGTCAGTCCATTTGGATTGTTATAGCTTCGAAGTGAGCCAAAATCTATAAGCTTGGCTCTGCCATTTGTAGTCAGAAATATATTATCCGGACTTATATCTCTGTGAATAAGTCCTCTTGCATGGATTGACTTTAGGGAATTAATAACCATATTCATGTAAACGGATAACTGATCCCATTTCATCTTTCCACGCTTTAAAAGGGTAGACTTTAAATCCATACCCTCCAGGTATTCCATGGCATAATACGCCGTATTGTTTTCTTCAAACAATCTGTAAACATTTATTATATCGGGTTCTGAGGAAAATGCATATAAAGCCTGCGCCTCCTCCAGAAAACGCTTCTTTATATGTTTTACATAATCCTCCTGACCCAATATAACATTGATATTATTTCCGTTACGGTCTCTGACTACATCCTTATTTGGAAATAATTCTTTAACCGCAACTCTTCTGTTGTAATTTGTATCCCATGCGAGGTAGGTTATTCCAAAGCCTCCGCAGCCTATTACCTTTCCAAGATAATACTGCCCGCCCAAAATGTACTTTGCAGGCAAAGCTGTTGCAGGCCGGTTAGTGTCCCAATCAGCCGGCTTTCCACAGGTAGGACATATATACCTTTCTGTAGAACCATTCATACAATTTGTACAAAGATTATATAACTCCATATCATTTACCCCACATAGTAAATTAAAATCCGTATCTTACAATTCCAATATTATTGCTGTAAAATTATCCTGCTTTGGATTCTGTCTTCTTAAGACCTCCTGTTCAAGCCTTTCAGCTGCAACTTTAGCTGAAGGTGCATCATTTAAAAGCTTGCACATATCCGGTTCAGGAACGGTATTAAATACACCGTCACTCATAAGAAGAATCCAGTCGCCTTCACCCGATGCAACCTTATCGATACTTCCATCGATATACTTCAGATTACCCATTCCTATAAAGCTGGTAAGTCCGCTCTTTTTAGGATTGGTCTTTATCTCTGCAAAGGAATTCTCTCCGTTTATTGCCTTTTGAATAAGCTCAGCCTCATAGACATGCTCACGGTTCATAAGAAGGAGCTTTCCGGCCCTGTAAAGGTATATATGGCTGTCACCTACTGCTGCCCAGTGGAAACCATCCTTTTCTGCCATAACTGCAAGAAGCGTGGAACCGCTCTTATATAAGCCCTCCGGACCAAGCATCTGATTGACCTCTCTGTTAGCATGAGCAATCATTTCATAGAGCTTATTGTCAGGTGAACCACCTGATAACTTTGAAGAATCTTGAAGCAGAGTCATAACTATCTTCTGACTTACTCTGTCTCCGTCTGCAAGTCCACCCATACCATCTGCAACGATAGCAAGAGTTCCACCATTATATTCGGTAAGACCAAGGCTGTCCTGCTGACCCTTTCTTCTACCGATATTGTGAAGCTTACCTACTCTGTCTTCAGCCGTCTTTGATAAATTCGAAATCTCACTCTGACCTGTCTCGGCAACCTCACCGGAGAAACCACTTGAAGAATCAGAATAATCATCATCTGAATCATCATAGTTATTCTGCTTATTTTTAAGCTTTGAAAGTGCACCGGCAAGATAGATAACTATAAGCAATAAAACTGCACTGGTTATACCAAAAACCGTTGTAAGATTAAGTCCCTGCTTTGAGTCATCAGACTCTTCAGCCGCCTCAGTTGTTGTAATCAACTCTTCTGTAGTATCCTCTACAGCCTCTTCCGTAGTAAGACCTACTCCTGTTAAAGAGCCTTCCTCTGTACTATCCTCAGTTGTTGTTTCTTCCTCGGTCTTATCCTTTTTATCCTTTCGGCCTTGCCCTTGAGATTCTTCCTCTGTTGAAGCTTCTTCCGTAACATCTTCCGTTGCTTCCTCGGTTCCATCCTCAGTTTTATCTTCCGTCGGCTTGCCAAGATTTATTATGGAATCATCCGATTCTTCCATTTCTATAAAATATTCATATCCCTTATAAATCATAATCACTCATTCCAATCAAATTTATCTCCGCAAAGCGGTATGAACAGTAACTTAGTTGAACCAATGGTAATCTCATCATGTGAATTAACCTGCATAGGAGTCATAACCATCTTTCCGTTTAATCTTACGATGCTCTTGCCATCTGCAGGGCCAAAGAAGAATACTTTTTCTTCCTGATCATAAGCGATAAGTGCATGTCTTTCTCTGCCTATCTTCTGATCACCCTGGATACTTATATCCATATCTTCGCCTCTTCCGATATAATTATATCCGGCCTTGATTCTATAATCAGTTCCTCTTGCAGGACCATCAACACATACAAGCCATCCTGTTACAGGAGAAAAACCTGAAATTCCACCCATATTTACAGGCTGTGTTGCACCATCATAATCCTCTACGCCACCTGCTGAACTGCCCGGAGCTTCAAATAAACCTGACGGATTTTCTACTGCCATGGTCTCTCCCATATAGCCTGCCGGTTCAGTTGCACCATAACCACCACTCATAGCTGCCTGTGTAAATGAAGGAGCTGCTCCTCCTGCTTCTGCTGCGCACTGTGGGCAGCTTGAATTTGCTTCTGCATCATAGAAATGACCTTTTTCACATCTTACGATTTCCATATCGTTATCCTCCTTAGACTTTTTCTTGATTTTTATTATTACTGCAATTATCAGGCACACTGCAACAATGCCCACGATAATGCCAATTAATACACTATTATTTAAAGCTTTAATACAAAGGAATTCTTCTGTTCACCTACACAGAACTTATCACCCGGTTTGATTTCAACCGGAGACTGTGCCGGAATCTTTCCTTTTCCTTCAACAAATGTTCCGTAACTTGAGCCCAAATCCATAAGCATAACCTTTCCACCCTGCATATAAAGCTTACAGTGGATGCGGCTTACACCCTTTGTTTCCTGAGGGAACTTAATACTTACCGAATTATCACGTCCAAAGGTTATCTCCTTGCCATCAAACGGATAAACTCTTCCATCCATATATCCACCTACTGCATGAAGCTTATAGCTTGTAGCTGTCGGTGAAGGTGATGGTGCACTTGGCTGTGAAACCGGTGCTGCACTTGCCGGAGCCGTTGGTGCAATATCATCCATCGGTGGAGTATAAGGAGCGGTTGCACCTATATCACTGTTTGAAGCACCTCCCACTGAACTACCTGAATTACTATTGTAAGGTCCTCCGTCTAAAGCTATATCCTTTGCTGAACCATCATCGCCATAGCCATTGCCATTGTTTTTATTCTTATTCATATAGAAATAAACTCCGCCTGCTGCAACGATAAGAAGAACCCACCAATATTTTTTAATTCCATCTTTTTTATCATTACTGTTATTATTGTTGCTATTGTTATTATTATTGTTATTATTATTGTTGTTATTGTTGTTATTGTTGTTATTGTTGTTATTATTGTTATTATTATTGTTGCTGGTACCACCACCGCCTGACTGATAGAAAAGACTTTCATCAAAATACGGAGCCATAACACCACCCGAAAACAGAATGGCAACAACCGAACCGTTAGCATCACATATTACTCCCAATGAAGCAATCTGTGAAGTATCACCATCTGTTCCTACATCAAGCATACAGTAATCATTTACCATGTTGTATCCGGTAATTACTACACCCATGGAAATCGCATTGCCTTGTGAATCAAAGCAATATAAAGTTGCCTGTTGGTTTTCGTACGGATATGTTACATTCATAAATGTCGCGTCTTCGGATCCACTTGCAACAGTCCACTTGGTTGCACCCAGACTTGAATCCTGACCTTCATATTGAAGCACACACTGACCTTCCATCGCAGATACAAAAGCATATCCTGCCGCACCTTCTGCATAAGCATTTGTTGATGAAAAGATAATACCTCCGCTTAATGCAACTGCATAATCTACAGCCAATACATTTCCGCTTGAGTCAACACTTCCTACCACACCGGATAATCCTGCATATCCCGAGGCTCCCGAGCTTGAACCATCTGTAAATGCCACCTTTTCAAGACCTGAAAACAAATCTTCATCCTCTGCCTTGGAAATATTAGCAGGCGCGATTGCAGTTATAACAAATGCTATCGCAAACAAAAAACTCATTATGTATTTTTTCTTTTTGTTTTTTAAATACATATCTTTTCCCCCTGTCTTTTATTATCATATAAGCTTTATTACTTACAATTCTATTACAACAATTCTTCATCCTAAGAATTATAAGAAATCTTAAATGACTGCTCAGAGCCACCAAGATAAATAACATCTCCTTCTCTTAACGGTTGCTCCGTTCCCGGTGCAAGCCTAACCTGATTAACCGATGTTCCGTATGAAGAATTAAGGTCCGTAATTGTCCATCCATTAGCAGAATATTTTATGACGCAATGCTGTCTGCTTATTCCGGCAACATTTGATGGAATCTTAAACCGGTTTCCGTCATCACGACCTATGGTTAAACTGTCTCCTGTGCCTGATGATTGCCATACTGCTCCTCTTAACGCACCACTCATACAAACCACTGTAATTCTTGCAGGCACTGCTACGGATGCTGCCATCTGTGCTCCGGCCATATTATTAGCTAAATTACCGACTGCCTCCGTATAACCTATTCCCTCACCACTTTGATATCTTCCAAGTGAAACAACCTGATATAAACATCTTTTTATAATGTATAAAAGGATAAGCCACTCAATTACGCGAAGACCTATTTGAATCATTATATAAACCGCTTCATTTAGACTGCCATCATCCTCAACGGCTCCAAGTGTCGTCCACGTTGTATCATTATTATTAAGAAAATGTGTCAATACGGCTCCCGCAAACATTATTGCAAAATCAGCATTTAAAAATGATTCTCCGGATATTTTTGATTTATTTGTATGCAGGGCAAGTGCTGCCGTATAACCGGCACACCATACCGTATGCATTCCGAATCCTCCGATAAAACGATTCATGAAAAAGAATTTTGCTATATCAAGATTTCCCGCTAAAAGTGTATTACCTAGCGTATACCATACAGATTCAAATCCACCGAATCCGGCACCTACCGCTGCGCCTATAACAAGTCCTGACATACCATACATCTTTTTCTTGTTTTTAAAAAGTGCCGTCAGCAATATAATCGCCGCCAAAAGCTTGGCAGGCTCTTCAAAAACACCTGCATATGCCGCATCCTCCGCAAGCTTACCCGAACCTACCTGTCTTAATATCAGATTTGTAAATAGTGATAAAATTGCTCCGGACATAAAAGCCAAAAACACTTCATAAAGAGCAATATTTCTTGGTATATTTAATTCCCATAAAAACACAGTAATAATAAGCGGAACAATAAGCGGTGGAACAACTATCGCCATAGTTGCGGAAGCAGGGTACCAGCCTCCCTCTCCAAGAATCTTATTGGAAAGAAGATCAAACCCAAACAAAGCAGCCATGCCTATAAGCCCCACTACTGCCAGCTTATAGAATATCCATGGTTTTTGCCATTTTTGAAGCATATCCCTTTCTGTAGCCGTATTGAATTCGCTTCCTGCCGACAATTGATAATCAAAATCTCTCTTACTGTGTTTTTTCGTGCATTCTGATAATATTTCTTTAACAGTTATTTTATTCGGATTTTTTTTAACATCCCTGTAAAAAACCGTATTTGACATTTTAACCCTCCATGTTCTGTAGTATAAAAAGTAATCTGTTAATATATATGTATATACACATAACAAAATTTACTTTTAAGATTTATAAGAAACCTTAAACGCCTGTCCCGATCCTCCAAGATAAATGATATCTCCTTCTCTTAAAGGCTGTTCGGTATTGGCCGGTATCTTGACCCGGTTTACCGAGGTTCCATATGACGAATTAAGATCAACTATTACCCACCTTCCGGACGAGTATTTAATAATACAATGCTTTCTGCTTATACCCGCAACATTTGAAGGTATTTTAAATGTATTGCCCTCTTCACGTCCTATAGAAAGAGTTTCTCCTCCGTTTGACTGCCAAACCGCTCCTTTTATAGCACCTTCAACACTCATAACGGTAATTCTTGCAGCATTGGCTGCTGCCATCTGTGCATTCGCAGCAATTTCTCCTCCCATGGAACCGACAGCCTCAGTATAACCAATTCCTTCTCCGCTTTGATATCTTCCTCTTACAACTGCCTGATACAAACACTTCCTTAATATAAACAAAAGGACTAACCACTCAACAATATCCAATCCTATTTTAAAAATATACCATTTCATTTCGCTGTCTATTCCAAGTGCAGACATAACATCATTCGAATTATTTATATAATGTGTTGTTATCGTCGCCGCAAGCATTATTATAAAATCGGAATTTAAAAATGAAGAAATCGTTATTTTATTTTTTTCGGTATGTAAAGTTACGGCTCCTGTTATCGCTGCAGCTCTTGTAAGATGACCGGCAAATGCTCCGAGGAATCTTGCTTGAAAATAGTATTTAGCCATTCCTGTTAAGTCACCCGTAGTCATCAAATTTGAAAAAACATATGACATCGCTTCAAATGCAGAAAAGCCCGCTCCTACAGCGCCGCCTATTACTATTCCTGTCAACCCGTATATTTTTTTACCTTTAAACAATACGGCAATTATGATAAGTGCCGCTATAAGCTTTGCCGGTTCTTCATAAACACCCGCATAAGCAGCCTCATGAAGCTTCTCCGAGCCAAACTTATTAATAACCATGTTTACGAAAAAGGATAAAGAACCACCTATGATAATTGAAAGGACAACCTCATATAGCGCTATATTTCTCGGAATATTCATTTCCCAATAAAAAACAGCAACAATAAAAGGAACAATCATCGGAATAACAAACATAACCATAATCGCCGTACCATAGTCCAGACCATCCAAAAGCTTCGGCATAAGCTTGTAAAATCCAACAATTATAGCAGTTATTATTGCACCGATAATGAACAACCTGTAAAATAACCAAGGCTTCTGCCATTTTTGCAACATATCACTTTCCGAAGCCTGATTGAAGTCCATACCGGCCGACATCTGATAATCAAAATCTCTTCTGCTATGTTTCTTTGTGCATTCGGAAAATATTTCTTTAAATGTAATTCTATTGGGATTTTTTTTGATATCCCTATAAAAAATAGTATTACCCATAAGCCATCCCCTTTGTACATTATTTATAACTCTTTTGCGTTATATGGTATAAGTATACCAAATAATCGTTAGTTTTACAATGATTTTTACCACCCCCAAAGGTGACACAAACACAGTAGTTTTGTGCTTTTACCACTTTTGTCACGTTTTTAAAACAGGATATTTTTTGCAAACCAAACAAAATCAATTTGTTATAAACAAATTTTGTTTTTTACCAATTTGTCAATTTTTTTAATGAATTTTTACGTTTTTTATGGCTCACTTTGTACGAAAATGCTATAATTACAAGGAAATTTGTTACGTTGATTAGTTATATATGCCACGTCCTTTTACATCTATTATTAAAAATGGTTTTTAACTAAAATAAAAATATAATTTTTGACATCTTTAGGAGAAAAGAAATGACAAGCGAATTTGACGCTATTAAACGCATCAAAGATTTATGTAATGAAAGACATTATTCTTATTATGAATTAGCTAAGCGATCCAACATAGCGTATTCAACCTTAAATAGTATGATTTTAAAAAACAATTCACCAACACTTCCGACGCTTTATAAGCTATGTAATGGATTTGGTATAAGTATACTTCAATTTTTTCAGCTCAATCCAAAATCTGACGCGCTTTTGCCTGAGCAGTCCGAGTGCCTTAATCTTTTTAGCATATTAACCCCCGAAGACCAGGAACTCGCTATAACATATATGAAAGGCTTAGCGCATAAATTGTAAAAAAGAGACAGCCGACGTGATTCTCTGCCACCCGGTTGTCTCTTATAAACGTCATTTCTCTATCTTTATAGTTTTGATAATCCAATCCATATCTTCTATTTTATATGAAGTATTACAATATGGGCATACTTTGTTTTTCGTGGCATCAAAGCTGCCGGCACAGGAAGGGCACTGTATCTTCTTGATGGAAAAAACCAGGTCAACCGGTACATCAAGCTTACGTTCCAAAACAACATGAACCTTTTCTTCACGTCTTTTTACCTTTCCGTTTTTCTCGTATGTATTTATCATAAATGCATCAACCGTTGTTTGAAGCATACCATTTTGTTCACTGATTTTTCTAAGAGCCAGTCCACCACGATAATCCATATCTATAATATCATCAAAATATCCGTTTATATTCGGACCATCGTATATAGGCAGTTCATCCGGACTATCGGAAAAAGCAACCACCTTTATCATCGATATAATCTTTGCCTGAAAATATTCATAAGAGATATCCTGACCATATTTTTTCATATAACTGTTAAAGTTTTTCATTGTTCCTGCAACATTCGCCAAGAGCCCTATGGACTTACCTGCATCCTTAAACAATCCCCCAAGCTTTGAATATGCCCAAAATATATAACCCATAAATCCACCGGTTATAAATCCTCCTATCGATCCGGCTATTACAGCCAATATAGGATGCATAGATGACAAAAAAGTAATTGTATATATTATGGCCCAAACAATCATAAAAGGAGCAAGAACCTTCCAAATTTCAGTTTTTAATTCACTTCCCGTCCTTGAATAATCACGAAGAAAATAATAATTGGAAACCTTTGGATAAAGCTCGCTCATCTTAAAATATGTATTGCAATAGGGACAGCCTTCAACAAGCTCTTTAATCTTTACATTGGCTCCACAATTAGGACAGCAGTATATTTCTTCGTCAACATGCACTCCGGATATAACATCTGTTACAGTCTGGTACATATCCATATTGTCAAATTCCGAATAAATCTTTTTCTCCCCACTGTAAACTGTTTTCCTAAGCTCACAGGTTCTGTAATAAAGCTTGCTGCTGTAATGCTCATCCTTCCATTCACGAAAACGATTACCGTCAGGATTGAGTCCCCTTGCCGCAATATCATAATTCATCTTAAGACCTTTTTTCTCAAGTCTGTTTCGCCAAAGCGAAACTCCATATCTTACATCCTGATCACCGGAGGTGACTTTAGAACCGGTCTCTATTCCATCCTCTAATTCAGCAGCAAATTTTTCATATATATTGCTGCTTGATTTTGACCATTTAATCTTTTTTTCTTCATTCATAACATCTCTCCCCAAAACCAGTTTATCCATTATAATTTTCCATTATGTGTTTAATCAATAAAAATTATTATCATTTGGTTTATTATTTATCAATGTATTGTATATTACATTTCTTTCACTTTCATGTTTGTCTATATTCTTTTCTTTATCTGAAATCGTATCTTCATCCTTATCTTTTTCTCCATCTGTTACATCGTTATCCGCCTCTTCATCATTCTCTTTATCATTCTTTTCCCAACCGGAATCATCTCGCAAAATGTCAGCATAGTTTTTCAGACTACTCCTTCTTTCATCATCTATTGCATCATGCTTTTCCAATGAGTCAAGTACTTCCTTTGCACGATCACCTTTTAAACCACCAATAGTCACAAATACGCCTAAAACAATTCCAATAATACAAACAATCGAACCATCGACATCTTCATCTATTTCATTCAGATGGTTAATCCATTCGTCCATCCATATACCGACCATTGTCGCAGCAAAAAAAGCCACAAGCAATACTCCAATATTAAACGTTACGATATTAACCTTATCCCTATCCTGTAATTTGAAATGCCTGAAGCAAAAAATACCTGCAACAAGAAAACCGATTCCCAAAACCATATAGGCAATCGTCTCATCTATGTCTATACCAATATACAAATCATATATTCCATAAACATATATTAATATAAAAATTACAATGTGGATACAACCGGTCAAAAAGCATAATGCTCTTTTTAATTTTGGATTTATAATTATATTTCTATTAGGTTTTCTTTTCATTCTTTTAGTAGATTTTATATTTTTATCTATATCAGGAATAAAAGACCCATTATTTTTATACATTTTCTTAAGTCATCCTTGCGCATAGTTTATTCAAGATTATTATATCAATCCACCATACATTCTTGCAAGTCCTTAAAGCCATCTCTCATGTTGCAATATAGACAAATAGATCAATTAAGATTTTTTCTCTGTGGTTTCAAATGAATATTTTTATTTAATCTGAATATAATATTAATAGCTTTTTTAGTTTTTACTAATCTACTTATCATAAATTTCCTTTATTTTGTATTAATATTATTTCATCCACAAAATATTGTAATTGTGGATAGATTTCAAAAGTTATCAACATTTCAAAGTTGAAATCCACAATGTTTTCCACATTTTCAACATTATTTATACAATATGTGCACTTCTACTATATTATATAACATTTAATTATTATCATATTATTCAAATATTCAAAGTAAATATCAAATTAAACGAATATCTAATTTATTAAACAAAATAGCTCGCAATAATCTTATTATGCAATTATTTCTAAACAAATATGAATAATACTGTGCTTTTAGTTTTTACCATATGATAGGCGAATATTTATAATTTGATTCTATTATTTGAAATCATTCTTTGATTTATTGTGGGCAAATAATAATATAATAGATATATGTTGAAACACAAATAATTATATATAATGTTTCACGTGAAACATTATATCTGAATTATAGAACTTTTATCATGATGATTTTGTAATATTATGATAATTTTGCGATATTATGTTTCATGTGAATCACAAAAAAAATTATATAGCAAGAAAACAGATAATAAGCTTAGATTTATTGAAATCGAAAAATCAAATTTTTATTTATAACTCAAATTATTAGATTTATAACAAAAATGTTTCACGTGAAACATATAAACCAAAATAAAAATTTCAAAAAATATTATCAATAATAGATTATAAGAGTCAAAAGCAAAAAATTATAAGCCAAAAGATATATCCAAATGTTTCACGTGAAACATTTATTATTTTTTTGAAAAAAATATATTCAAAATCTCTGTAAAATATATGATTTACACATATAATTCTACATATTGTATTAAATAAAATAATCTTACTACATTTAGATATAGCGAAAGATGTCGGATAGTGCTATAATGTTGAATACATACGGAGGTTAGAGAAATGGGAAGAATTATAGCTGTCGCCAACCAGAAGGGCGGAGTTGGAAAAACCACGACTTCTATTAATCTTGCAGCTTGTCTTGCAGAAAAAGGACAAAAGGTTTTAGCTGTGGATATGGATCCTCAGGGAAATATGACAAGCGGCTTAGGTGTAGATAAAAATTCAATACAAAACACTATCTATACTGCTATGTGTGGTGAATGTAATGTAGGAGAATGCATGATTGTTCATCCACTTGAAAACAAAAAAATGAACTTAAGTCTTCTTCCGGCAAACAGAGACTTGGCCGGAGCAGAGGTAGAATTATTTATAGAAGCCGATAAACCACAATACATTTTAAAAGATTTATTAGCAAAAGTACGAGATAAATTTGATTTTGTAATAATTGACTGCCCACCTGCGTTGGGTATACTTACGGTCAATTCTATGACAGCAGCTGATACGGTACTTGTTCCGATACAGTGTGAGTTTTTTGCATTGGACGGACTTACCCAGCTTATGTACACAATTAATCTTATTAAGAAGAAACTAAACAAGTCCCTTGAAATTGAAGGTGTTGTTTTTACAATGTTTGATGCAAGAACCAATCTCTCTTTGGAGGTTGTTGAGAATGTTAAAAACAATCTTGATCAATTTATATATAAAACTATTATACCGAGAAATGTTAGATTAGCAGAAGCACCAAGCTTTGGTTTGCCGATTAATCTATACGACAGCCGATCAGCAGGTGCGCAGGGATATCGGGATTTAGCAGATGAAGTAATTAACAATAAACTTTATGCCGGTATGTAACAGTAATACACATCACGACAAATTAGGAGGAAAAAAACTAAATGGCAGTTAAAAGAGGATTGGGAAGAGGCTTGGATAATCTTATCCCTACCGGAGAAGAGAAAAAAGCAAAAACATCTGCCGCAAAACAACCTGTTAAAACAGAAGTAAAGGAAATCGTTAAAGAGGTTGTTAGAGAAGTTGAGCGGACAATAAATATAAATAAAATCGAACCTAACAAAAGTCAGCCAAGAAAACATTTTGATGAGGATGCTCTCGCGGAGCTTGCTGATTCCATAAAACAATATGGAATTATCGAACCACTTGTTGTCGCAAAACGCAATAAGTATTATGAAATAATTGCCGGCGAAAGACGTTGGAGAGCAGCAAGACTTGCCGGACTTAAAGAGGTTCCTGTAGTAATAAAGGATTATACAGATCAGGAAATCGTTGAGATTGCTCTTATAGAAAATATTCAACGTGAAGATCTTAATCCTATTGAAGAAGCTCATGCTTACGAAAGATTAATTAAAGAATTTAATCTTAAACAGGATGAGGTTGCCGAAAGAGTATCAAAGAGCAGAACCACAATAACCAATTCATTAAGACTGTTAAAGCTTGCCGAACCGGTTCAGCAGATGCTTATAGATGATATGCTTTCAACCGGTCATGTAAGAGCATTAATAAGTATAGAAGATTCAACTCTTCAATATGAGACTGCCTTATACATCTTCGATAAGAAGCTTAGCGTCCGCGAAACAGAAGCTTATGTAAAAAAAGTTCTTCGCGGTGGACCGACAAAAAAAGAAAGTGCAGCCACTGAAGATTTTTCTTTCCTATATAAAGAGATTGAAGAAAGACTTAAAGATACACTCGGAACAAAAGCAACAATTAAAGCTTCCAATAGAAATAAAGGTAAAATTGAAATTGAATACTATTCTGAAGAGGATTTGGACAGAATAGCTCATATGCTTTATAACGCAAGATAGAAAAACGGAGTTGTTTAACATGGAAACTGTATTTGGAATAAATATTAAAACCTTCTGCGTTATTTTACTTGTTTTGTTGGTTATACTTTTAATATTACTTATTGCCATAATCAATAAGCTTAATGTTATGGCCAGAAAATATGAAGCTCTTATGAGCGGTAAGAAAGGTGCCGACCTGGAAAAAATAATTCGTGTCCGTTTCAAAGAGATGGATCAGGTTAAAGCCAATGCCAAAAGGGTAACCAAGGAGCATAAGGAAATCAAGCGCAGTCTGAAATCCTGCTACAGCAAATTAGGTATCGTAAAATATGATGCATTTGAACAGATGGCAGGTAAGCTAAGCTTTGTTATTGCTCTTTTAAATGAAGACAATTCCGGTTTTGTATTTAACTCAATGCACTCCCGGGAGGGCTGCTTTAATTATGCAAAGGAAATTATAAAGGGTGAATCCTATATTCCTCTTTCCGATGAAGAAAAAGAAGCGATAGAAAAAGCCAAAACGGTTGAAGAAGAAATAGATGATTTGACCAATGATGCCGATAACGATTTAAACTTCGAATTTGATATTCCTATAGATGATACTATACCAAACAGGGCATATGTTCAAAATGATAATGAACAACCTGCGGAAAATGAAGTTGAAATCGATGTAAGAAATATATAGAGTGAGGAGAAAAAAATGTTAGATATTAAATTTGTCAGAGAAAATCCGGATATCGTTAAGGAGAACATTAAAAAGAAATTTCAGGATAACAAGCTTCCTATGGTTGATGAGGTTATCGAATTAGATAAAGAGGTAAGAGAGATACAGCAGGAAGCAGATGGACTTCGTGCAAAGAAAAACACTATCGCAAAACAGATAGGTGCTCTTATGGCGCAGGGTAAAAAGGATGAAGCAGAAGAAGTTAAAAAAGAGGTTGCAAAAAATGCTGCAAGACTTGCTGAGCTTGAAGCTAAAGAACCTGAAGTTAGAGAAAAGCTTACCAAGCTTATGATGGTTATTCCAAATATAATTGATGAAACTGTTCCTATCGGTAAGGACGATTCTGAAAATGTAGAGCTTGAAAGATTTGGTGAGCCTGTTGTTCCTGATTTTGAAGTTCCTTATCATACTGACATTATGGAAAAGCTTAACGGCATAGATTTAGATAGTGCAAGAAAAGTTGCCGGTAACGGATTTTACTATCTTATGGGTGATATCGCAAGACTTCATTCTGCTGTAATTTCCTATGCCCGTGACTTTATGATTGACAGAGGATTTACTTATTGTGTTCCTCCATTTATGATTAGAAGTGATGTAGTTACCGGTGTTATGAGCTTCGCAGAAATGGATGCCATGATGTATAAGATTGAAGGCGAAGACCTTTATCTAATCGGTACAAGCGAACACTCCATGATAGGTAAATTTATAAATACCATAACTGATGAAGAGACTCTTCCTAAAACTCTTACCAGCTATTCACCTTGCTTCAGAAAAGAGAAGGGTGCACATGGTATAGAGGAAAGAGGCGTATACAGAATCCATCAGTTTGAAAAACAGGAAATGATAGTTGTCTGCAAACCTGAAGAGAGCAAAATGTGGTTTGATAAGCTTTGGAAAAACACTGTTGACTTATTCCGTTCAATGGATATTCCGGTTAGAACTATCGAATGCTGTTCAGGTGATTTAGCTGACCTTAAGGTTAAATCCTATGATGTTGAAGCATGGTCACCTCGTCAGAAAAAATACTTTGAGGTTGGAAGCTGTTCTAACCTTGGTGATGCACAGGCAAGAAGATTAAAGATAAGAGTTAAAGGTAAAGACGGCAGCAAATATTTTGCCCATACCTTAAACAATACCGTAGTTGCTCCACCTCGTATGCTCATAGCATTTTTGGAAAATAATTTAAATGAAGACGGAAGTATTAATATACCTGAAGTACTTCGTCCATACATGGGTGGTAAATCGGTTATTAAATAATTAAAACAAAGATACCTTTTATTGATTTGTTCATAAGCTTATTCATTTACAAGCAGTATTAATTAGAAAGTTATGTAAGGAGATTTTATGCATTCCTATCTTAGAGCGGTTGGTTTTAGCAAATGCAAAACCAGAAAACAATTAGAAAATATATACTCAACTGCTTTGCGTAATCCTAATCGTAAGATGATAACCACTATAAGTATAGACACATCTCTCATTCAGTTTGAAAAGGATTTCGGTCCTTCCTTTGGGCTGACTCTTGTAGGAGAATACGGCATAGACGGTGACCTGTCTATTGAACATTATTATCCTTACATTAAAGGAAGTTCAAATATCGAGATGGAACGAATCTATATAGAAAAGCAAACTGACAAAGAATCCTACGCCGGTGTCTGCGAAGATACCCGGCTTGGTATGTCACTCATTTTTTTCCTTCAAAACATTTCCGACTATGCCAAGTCAAAATGGTTTAATTACTCCAACAAAAACTTTTCAAGAGTAAAATTTTCGGCTCTTTCCACACACGGAGTAATTCTCCTTGGAGTAAAGAAAAATGAAATACAAAAAATAACCGACACGATAGAACAAAGCTATCGTGATAATTTGCTTTACGCTATCCGGGAAGGAAATAAGGATGCCATAGAATACTTCGCTCATGATGAAATGGTTACTTATGAAAGTATTGCCAGACGTGTGAAAAATGAAGATATTCTTTCTATAATTGATACCTCTATTATGCCTTGTGGTGTAGAATGTGATCACTATTCAGTCATAGGTAACATTTTAAGTGTAAGAGAAGAAAAAAATTCCTATACCGATGAAACAGTATATAACCTTTTAATTGAAACCTATGATTTGTTGATAAACGTTGGTATTAACAGCATCGACCTTGAAGGAGAACCTCTCCCGGGCAGGAGATTCAGGGGAGAGATCTGGCTACAGGGTTATGTAAAAATATAATTGTTTTTCCGTTTTTTACTATGACCTATCGACGTAATTTTACTTGAGAATTATGCCTCTAAGTTGTATAATGTAAAGAGTGTAATTTTTTAAAATGCTTTAACCTAAATAGCAAAAGGATATATTATTTGTTGTTTTGTTAAAGCAAAAATTTGTTTCCGTAGCTCAGCAGGATAGAGCAACCGCCTCCTAAGCGGTAGGTCGGGCGTTCGAATCGCCTCGGGAACACTATATTGAAAATATTTTTTTAGATTTTTTAAATCTATAAATTTATAATTAATAATAGGAGGTTAATGTTATGAAGCATAAAAAGAGTGCAACCCTAACAGTAAGTGCTGTAGCATTTGTAGCTGCGTTACTGGTTGATTTTTATATGATAATTGCTTATCCGGCAAAGTTAAATGTAATCATTGCAATTTCATTGATTGTTGTAATTGATACTTATTTTCTTGTTGACAGCATTCTTTCACTTGTAGATGATATAGCCTCTATAAATATTGATAAGCAAAATGAGCTTACCAAAGTTCAGAAGGGTATTTATTCCGTTGCCAAGCGTGAAGAGATTTCAAGAAGTGAAAATATTTCATCTCTTGTGGATACGCTCACAAGCATGAAAAATGAAAACGCAAAGCTTATGAATGATTTACTTGAACAGGATAAAGTTATTAATAAGCTTCAGATTAAGAAGAATATGGATAATACAACTCAGGTTGTAAACAGCAATGAAAAGCTTGCTATCCTTATTGCCAAGATGGCTACTGCCAATGCTAAATCTTCTGATGAAGCTATTGAAATATTAAACGACATATGCAAAGAGCTTGAAAGAAAAAACGAAGGTTCAGGTAAGGATCACTCACACCTTCGTGTTATGAAAACTAATGTTGACTAATTTTGGAGTACACTATGGACTACATCGTATTTGATCTCGAATGGAACCAATGCTACGGTTCACGTGAGTATGAAGAATCACGTATGCCATTTGAGATAATCGAGATTGGTGCTGTACGACTCGATAAAAAATTCAATTTAATAGACCAGTATTCAAGTATCATTAAACCAAGACTTTATAAAAGACTTCAACCTCACATACGAGAGATACTAAACTATGATGAAAAGGTTCTTAAAAAAGGCCGTCCGTTTGATATGGTTTGCAGAGAGTTTTTAAAATGGTGTAATAATGGCCAGGACTTTTCATTTGTAACCTGGGGACCGATGGATTTAAATTATCTCCAGAACAATATGGAATACTATCATATGAAACCTTTTGAAACTCCACTCAAGTATTATAATCTTCAAAAGATTTATGCGGACATACAGGGTGATGAACTTATCGCAAAGCTTGAAACCGCTGTCAATACTTTGGGAATTGAATCCGACAGACCTTATCATTCGGCACTTAATGATGCTTATTATACAGGAAATGTATTGAAGAAGCTTCATCCTTCAGATTTTGAAGACAGATATAGTGTTGATATATATTATAACCCTAAAGATAAGGATGATGAGATTATCTCATATCATAAAAACTATATGGAACACATTTCCATGGAGTATGACAGTAAAAAGGATGCCATGAACGACAAGGATCTTTTAACTGTAAAATGCTACAAATGTAATAAAAAAACCACTAAAAAAATCAAGTGGTTCGCAAACACTCCAAATTCATATGTATGTGTTTGTAAATGCTGGTACCACGGATATATATCAGCAAAATTAAAATTTAAACAAACTAAGGAAGGAAAATTTTTCGTTATAAAAACAGTAAAACCTGAAAATAAAAAGGGTGTAGAAGCAATAAAAGAAAGGCAAATCGAACTTCGGGAAAAACGTCAGGAAAAACGCCATAATCGTAAAAAAACAGCCTCTTAAAACAGAGGCTGTTTTTTCAAGCTTTATACCAATGTTTATACATATATACTTTTTTATAAGCGGCTACTTTTTTACATACTTTATACATATATACATTTTATATAAGCGGTTGTTTCTTGGCTGTACCTGCCTTTCTCGGATAAGCTTTTGGAGTAAGTTTTTCCTTCTTTATAAATATGATGCTTCTTCCGTTTCCTTCTATATCAAGCTTTTCAACACGTTCAAGCTTGCCGCCAAGTATAGAAACAGCTTTTTTCCCTTCATTTAATTCATCTTCTATTTCATAAGCCTTATATGGTATAAAATAACCTCCAGTTTTTACAAAAGGAAGACAGTATTCTGATAAAACTGCCATGTTGGCAACTGCTCTTGAAACAGCTATATCATAAGTCTCTCTCATCGACTTATCACGGCCGCCCTCTTCAGCTCTTCCATGAACGGCTTCTATACCAAAAAGACCAAGCTCATCTATAACCTCATTTAAAAAGCCGACTCTCTTATTAAGTGAATCAAATAAGGTAACCTTAAGTCCCGGACATATAATTTTAAGTGGGATACCCGGAAACCCAGCACCTGTTCCGACATCTATAATTCTTTCATCTGAAAGTCTATGAAACTTAAGAAGAGCTGCACTATCGATAAAATGCTTTAAGATAACCTCATCCCTGTCCGTAATCGCAGTAAGATTCATAACCCTATTTTTCTCAATAAGCATCTCATAGTACTTTTCAAACTGCAAGATTTTATTATCATCCATTAATGCTGTATCTATATTATCCAAAAATTCCTTCAACTTTTTCATATATTATCCTCATTCAAAGAGTTTAGTACTGCTGCGTCCGAGAGTAGCGAGAGCGTGCCTGCGATATACTTATATAACCTCAGACAACTCAAAAATTTATCCCATTGCTGTAATATAGATAAGCAGTACGGAGATATCCGCCGGTGATACTCCGGAGATACGCGATGCCTGTCCAATAGACGTTGGTCTTATGGCAGCAAGCTTCTGTCTTGCTTCCTTACGAAGATTGGATACATCATCATAATTTATATCCTCCGGTATAAGCTTTTTCTCCATTTTCTTAAACTGCTCAACCTGTTGCTTTTGCCTTACGATATATCCTTCATATTTTATATCAATGTTAATCTGCTCGATTATTTCAGGTGAAAGCTCTTCAACTTCATCTCTTCCTTCATCTATCTCTGCAATTTTATCATAATCAAGCTCCGGTCTTCTTATTAATTCTGCAAGTGAAACTGCAGTTTTTAAAGGAGTACTATCATACTTTTCAAGAAAGCTCTGTACCTTTTTATTACCTCCGACCATTACCTCATTAAGTCTTTTTATCTCATTATTTATCTTATCTCTCTTATCACAAAATGCAGCATAACGCTCGTCATCTATAAGACCGATTTCGTGACCGATATCCGTAAGTCTTAAGTCTGCATTATCCTGTCTTAACAGCAGTCTGTACTCTGCTCTTGAAGTCATCATCCTGTATGGCTCCTGAGTCTCCTTGGTTACAAGATCATCGATCAATACTCCGATATATCCCTGTGAACGATCAAGGATAACTGCATCCTTACCCTGAAGCTTTCTCGCTGCATTTATACCCGCCATAATTCCCTGGGCAGCTGCTTCTTCATAGCCTGAACTTCCGTTTATCTGACCTGCGGCAAAAAGTCCATCAATCTCTTTAAATTCAAGATTTGCCTTAAGGTTAATGGCATTTATACAATCGTACTCGATAGCATAAGCATTTCTGATAATCTTAACATTTTCAAGTCCGGCAACCGTCCTAATCATGGCATACTGAACATCCTCCGGCAAAGAGGAAGACATACCACCCATGTACATTTCATTGGTAAACTCGCCCTCCGGCTCGATAAAAAGCTGATGTTTATTTTTGTCCGGGAACTTCATTACCTTATCCTCGATAGAAGGACAATATCTCGGTCCCGTACCTTCGATAAATCCTGAAAAAAGCGGTGAACGATCAATATTTGCCTTAATTATCTCATGAGTTTCTTCATTGGTATAGGTGAGCCAGCACGATATCTGATCACGCTTTATATCCTCCTCCTTGTTGGTAAAGGAAAAAGGAACTATATGCTCATCACCCTTTTGCTCAACCATCTTGGAAAAATCAATGGTTTTCTTATCAAGTCTTGCAGGTGTGCCGGTCTTAAATCTTCTTATAAATATACCAGCTTCCTTCATGGAGTCCGACAGATGATTGGCAGCCATAAGTCCGTTAGGTCCGGTATAATTAACCACATCACCGTATATGCATCTTGCCTTAAGATATGTACCGGTACATAGAACAACAGCCTTGGCATAGTAAACCGCACCGGAAAAGGTTCTCACTCCGCGGATAACTTTTTTGAAATCATCCTCTTCATTTATATCAACCTCATACAAAAGTTCAGAAACCTCTGCCTGTCTTAAGGTAAGGTTTTCCTGATTTTGAAGTGTAAGTCTCATCTGCTTGGTGTACTCAACCTTATCCGCCTGTGCCCTAAGTGAATGAACTGCAGGACCCTTCGATACATTTAACATCTTGGACTGTATGTAGGTCTTATCGATATTTTTACCCATCTCTCCACCAAGTGCATCCAGCTCACGAACAAGATGTCCCTTGGAGCTTCCGCCGATATTTGGATTACATGGCATCATCGCCACACTGTCCATGCTTATCGTAAATAAAATTGTATTCATTCCCATGCGCGCCGAAGCAAGCGCAGCCTCACATCCCGCGTGACCTGCACCTACAACTACCACATCATATTCTTCAACTACTGAATTAACGTTCATTTTATAGCCTTCCTGACCTTTTTCTGTAGATACTTTACTTTGCCTATTATACACTTTTAACCACGGTTACTCAACTTAAAAATAATTGACATAAAAAAAAAGATATTCTATAATATATTTAACAAGCTAGTCGGGAAGGTGACCACTACTCACCTGTTCTGGCGAAATATTAAGTTAAAACAGTCGTCTGCTACTTGCCAGTGTCAGGACGGCTGTTTTTACTTTCTCTATGTAATCTGACTATATCAATCACCAACTTTAAAATGGCAACAACAATCATCAGTAATTCATATGTACTCATAAGCATCACCCTTTCTGCAAGCTCAGAACAGGTGAAAGCACGTCCCCCCGACTAACCGGTTAAATACACTATAGTTTTATCATTCGTGGAATTTAAAAAAGATATATAAAAGTATATAGATAATATAATACTTGATTCAATATTTCATTGTGGACAGCGTTTGTCACACTGGCAGTCAGCATTTTCCTTGGAAGTGAGATAAGGAGTTTTTTTCCGGTAAATCTGATTCTGCTTAATGTGGTGGTGCATCTGATATATTGCGGAGTAAAGGCATATGTCAGAGGTTGCAGGAAGAATCAAGAATAAGCATTCATGCTTTTTTAATTGGAATTATAAGGTGAAAAAAGAAAGGATTTGTGATATTATAAAATTGTAAATTTCTGAAAACTTACTTGATATATGAAAGGAAAAAGGTATGTCAGAAGAACTTTCGTTTAAAAACTTGGTTGGACAGGTTGAACATGTGCATAACATTACAAGCTCCTATGCAAAAAATGCCATTAATCAATTGCTAACTGTGAGAAACTGGTCCATTGGATATTATATAGTTGAATTCGAACAAAACGGACGGGATAGAGCCGAATATGGAACACATCTTCTGCAAAAATTAGAGGAGAGCTTAAAAATAAAAGGAATGAATAAAATGCTGTTTTATAAATGCAGAGCATTTTATTTGCGCTATCCTCAAATTTTTTCGACAGCGTCGAAAAAATTAAAAAGTATTGAAAATGTGTTTGAATTGCCAATTTTACCGGATTTTTCTGAAGAAACCTTGCATCCTGAAAAATTTTCGATAACATCGAAAAAATTTGAAACAGAGCCGGAGATGCTAGTCAGCCGACTTTCGTTTTCGCATATCATGGAGATTGTACCCATTGAAGATCCCTTGGAGAGATTTTTTTACGAATTCGAATGCATAAGAGGCAATTGGAGTGTCAAAGAGTTACGGAGGCAGATTACAACAAATCTGTTTGTGCGTGCCGGAATCAGCAAAAATCCGGAAAAATTATTGGCACAGGCTGTAAATTCCAAGCAGAATGCTATGCTTAACATAAAAGAGCCATTTACATTTGAATTTCTTGGACTTGATGCAAAAGACACAGTGAAGGAATCTGATATTGAACAGGCTTTGATGAATCATCTTCAAGAGTTTCTGCTTGAAATGGGAAAAGGATTTTGCTTTGAGGCAAGACAAAAGCGAATTATCATTGATGGCGAATATTATTTTCCAGATTTAATTTTGTATAATCGCATACTTCATTGCAATGTCATCATTGAATTAAAGAATGAGGAATTCAGCCATGAAAATTTTGGACAGCTGAATGCGTATGTTGCATACTACAAAGAAAACGAGATGTATGAAGGAGATAATCCACCCATAGGAATTTTGCTTTGTTCGAAAAAAGGACCTAAAATGGTGGAATATGCGCTTTCCGGTATAGATAATCAGCTATTTGTGTCAACCTATATGCTTCAGCTTCCGGACAAAAAGCAGCTGACGGAATTTCTTCTCCGACAAATGGAGGAGATGGGAATATGAGTTTTGTAGTATTACAAGCACAGTTACGTGTATCACATACCCTATAAACCCCAACAGGATTTGTCTGTTTTACAGATATCCAATTTACAAATTATGACATCAATCTAAGATATACGTACAAAAGAGAATCTAAAGGAACACAAATATTCAAGGAGGAAATCAAATGAATCATATTGTTTTTGCATATGATATTGGAATCGGGCAGACCGGTTGGGCTGTAGTCAGTGCAGATACCCGTGAAGTTTTAGAAAGCGGAGTAAACAATTTTCCGTCGGGTGATGCATCGCAAAATCAGGAAAGACGCAAATTCCGTCATGATCGAAGATTGCATCGCAGGAAAGCAACTAGAATCCATGATTTTAGAAAACTTTGGGAGAAGAACGGGTTTTCCATTCCTAATGAAAATGAAGTAGATGTATTATCTCTTCGCCTTCGAGGGCTTACTGAAGCACTAACGGACGATGAAATATTTTGTGTTCTTCGCTATATGTTAAAGAAACGTGGAATTTCTTATTTGGAAGATGATATAGATGAAAATGCGACTGGAGATTACCAAAAGGGAATCGCACTGAATCAAAAAGAACTCTTAACCAAACTTCCTTGCCAGATTCAGGCTGAGCGGCTTGATCAGTACGGTGCTTATCGTGGCAATCAGGCGGTAGTGATAGACAATGAGCAGGTAAATGTGCGGAATGTATTTACTATCAGTGCATATAAAAAAGAGATTGAAGAATTTCTTGAAACACAGAGTAAGAATAATCCCAGAATCACGGAAGGGTTTGTTCAGGAGTACATTAAAATCTTTTCCCGTAAAAGGAAATATTATATTGGACCTGGAAATGAGTTGTCCCGAACCGATTATGGTGTGTACACAACGCGAAGGAATGAAAATGATGAATATATTACAGATGATAATTTGTTTGATAAGTTAATCGGGAAATGTTCTGTTTATTCCAATGAAGAAAGAGGTGCCGGGGCTTCCTATACTGCGCAGGAGTTTAATGCACTAAATGATTTGAATAATCTTGTTATCAATGGACGGAAGCTAGAGGAAGATGAAAAAAAGAAGATAATAGAAGAATACAAAAATGCAAATACCTTTAATTTGAGCGCTACACGTGTCAGGAAGATTTTTGAGACAGTGATTGGTGAGAAAATTGAAAGTTTGGACGGCTTCTGCATTGATAAAAATGGAGTAGAACTTTATCACACGATGGAAATCTATCGCAGGATGAAAATGGCTTTAGCTGAAAAGGGGCTGACAATTGAGATTTTTTCCGCAGAAGATTTGAACATTGTCGGAAGAATCCTTACACTAAATACGGAAAGAGACGGAATTATCGAGGCTTTTGAGAAAGGACCTATTATTTGTGATGAAGCGGCAGTAGATGCTTTTATTGCCATTCGGCAAAAAAATCCAAGCCTATTCTCAAAATGGCAATCGTTATCGATAAAGATAATGTCTGAACTGATTCCGGAATTATATTGTCAATCTAAAAACCAAATGGTTTTATTAACAGAAATGGGAGTATTTCATTCCAGGAGTGAACGATTTGCTGATTGCACTGAGATACCCGTCAAGGAATCGGTTAAGGATATTTATAATCCTATTGTGCGAAAAAGCGTTTCCGTGGTGTACCAGATTACGAATGGACTTATAAAAAAATATGGTTATCCTAATAAAATTGTAATAGAAATGCCTAGAGAAACCAATTCGGAAGAAGAGAAGAAAAAGATCAATGAACTTCAGAAAGATAACCATAATGAACTGAATACAATCCTAAAAAAAATTCGCGAAGAGTACGGATTAGAGATCAAAGATGAAGATTTCAGACACCACAAGGGACTTGTTCTTAAGTTGAAGTTGTGGAATGAACAGGGTGGAAGATGTTTATATTCCGGAAAGCCAATTCCTATTGACGAGTTGGTTCGTAATCAAGGAATGTTTGAGGTGGATCATATTATTCCAATCTCAATTTCATTTAATGACAGCCAGAGCAACAAAGTTTTGGTATATGCCACCGAGAACCAGCAAAAGGGAAACAAGACACCTTTTGGATATTTGGCAACAATCAATCGGGAATGGAACTATGATACATACCGTGAATATGTCAAGAGTCTTGGATTCGGTAAAACGAAAGCAGATTACTATGGAAAAAATAAACTGAGAAATCTCTTGTTTGAAGAAGAGATTACCAAGCATGAAGTTATTCAGGGATTTATCAATCGCAATTTGAATGATACAAGGTATGCGTCCAAAGAAGTTTTAAACACACTTCAGGATTATTTTAAAGCAAAAAATGCCGATACAGTTGTATCTGTAATACGAGGTTCCTTTACCCACCAGATGAGGGATAATTTAAAGCTAGAAAAAAATAGGGATGAAAACTTTCGGCATCATGCCGTAGATGCCATGTTGATTGCCTATTCACAGCTTGGATATGATGCTTTTCTTGCACGACAGAAACAGATTATCGATTTTGAGACAGGTGAGATTCTCTCAAAAAGAGACTGGGAGAGTCAGGACGATTACTATAAAAAGCTTCTTTATCAAGAGACTTGGTACAAGACCGTACAAGAAATCCGTATGGCTGAGAAGAAGATCAAATTCTCTCACAAGGAAAACCGCAAATGTAATCGAGGACTGTGTGACCAGACGATATACGGTACCAGAGAAAAAGACGGTGAAGTCTGGGTGATTGATAAGCTGGATTTGTATGATAATGTGGATGTGGCGCGATTTAAGGAAATGATCAAGAAGGGCAAAGAGAAAAACTTCCTTATGTATGAAAACGATCCAAGAACTTTTGAAGATTTGATGAAGGTCTTTCACGAATATGAAGATGAGAAAAATCCATTTACTGCATATCAGCAAGCAACCGGTGATGTTGTGAGAAAATATGCAAAGAATCATAACGGCGCACCAATCAGAAAGATAAAGTTTAGAAATGAAAAAGCAAATAGCAGTCTGGATATTTCGCATAAATATGGACACGAAAAGGGCAGTAAGAAAGTTCTCTTGATGTCGCTTAAGCCATACCGCATGGATGTTTATAAGAATAAAGATACCGGAATGTATCGCTTTGTTGGAATAAAGCAATCAGATATCAAATGCGTCGGGAAAAAACGTGTGATTGACGAAGATGCTTATGCAAAGATCCTTTTAGCTGAAAAGATGCTGACCAACGGAGAAAATCGTTTGGATCTTCTTTCGCATGGTTGGGAGTTCTGCTTGACTTTCTACAAAGAAAACATTATTGAATATGAAAAGGGCGGAGAAGTGTACAAAGAACGTTTCTTGTCCAGAACCATGCCTGCTAAGTGCAATTATATAGAGACAAAGCCGATCGATGCCGGAAAGTTTCCAAAACAAAAAAAACAAAATCTAGTTGGTTTGTCTAAAACAACTAGTGTCAAAAAGATTATTACGGATATCTTGGGAAATGAGAAAGTCATAGAAAAGGAACGCTTTATAACAACTATTGATTTTTAATCTGAATTTTTGAATAATTTTTTGACTTTTGAAATTGACCAAATGGAAATGATTTGTTATAATATTATTGTTTACAATAACTTAATTTCTTCAGATCTGTTAAAATAAGGCTTTATGCCGAAATTGCATTTTTGAAGAGCAAGAAAGCACCTATGGGTGCTTTTTTTGTTATATGAAAGGAGGAAGTATGGGATTTCGCATTATATTTATCGAAAACGAAGCAAAAATGTCACTTAAACTTGATAATTTAATTATTAATAAAGGGGAAGGGGATATATGGATTCCGTTAGATGATATATCAATGGTAGTGATTGATAACCTTCAAACAACCTTGAGTGCAAGAATGTTAAGCGTTTTGGCACAAGAGGGGATAGGTGTTGTAATCACAGATCAGAAGCACAACCCTATCGGAATATATGGAGCGTATGATAATCATAGTCGTGTGGCAAAAACAATCAAATATCAGATTCAATTTTCTAAGGATTTATATGATGATATATGGGCTGAAATTGTAAGAAGAAAGATAGAAAATCAGAAAGTAGTTCTCAAAAAAATTATGGGAAATGTCGTTTCTGTGGTGGAGTTGGAGCAATTTAGCAGGGAGGTTGTAAGCGGGGATATAACTAATCGTGAGGCACATGCAGCAAAAATTTATTTTAATACGCTGATGGGACAATCCTTTTCAAGAGGAAATGAAGATATTCTTCTAAATTCCGGATTAGATTTCGGTTATGCCATTGTTCGTTCTTTTATTGCCAGAGCTTGTGTTGGTTATGGAATGAATACACAGATTGGAATACATCATAAAAACGAATATAACCGTTTTAATCTTGTGGACGATTTAATTGAACCGCTACGACCGTTTGTGGATTTATATGCGTATTTCTTGCTGGAGAGTAAAGAATATTTCATGCCCAAGCATCGTCATCAGTTGGTAAACATTTTGAACCATAAGGTCTTTTATAATAATAAGAATATGTTTTTATCTAATATGATAGAAGAGTATGTTGAACAGTATGCATCTTTTCTGATGGGGAACAGAGAATGTATTCTTTTACCGGATGTAAATGGATATGAAGTGCCAGATGAAAAAAATTTTGAGGAGGAGGACTATGAAGTATAAAGTTATGAGATTGATATGTATGTTTGATCTTCCTACAGATACAGCAAAGGAGAAAAAAGCTTATAGAATATTCAGGAAAAAATTAATTCAAGAAGGATTTGTTATGATGCAATATTCAGTATACGTTCGAGTATGCCTGAATCGGGATTACGCAAAGAGAATTGAAAAAAGATTATTAAAGATAGTTCCTCCTGCGGGAAATGTTAGGACACTGATGATCACAGAAAAACAATATGAAGATATGAAGATTATGGTAGGCACGAAGCGGGCGCAGGAAAAGGCAATAGGGAGTGAAAGGATGATCATTATATGAATTTTACAATTACATTTGAAAGTAAAAGTTATGATGTTAATTTTGAAAGAGTAAATCAATGGTGTGGTCAGAACGTGATTCTTAAATCTAAGATTCTTCGGTATATTGGAAAATATTTTTCTGCTGGAAAATATTACGATTGGGAGGAAGAGCCTATTATTCTTCTAGAAGGGGAAAAGATAGGGAGAAAATCGTATCAGACAATAATGGTACATAACAAGGAAGAAATGATTTCTACTATTCGCAATGCTAAAACCGGTCTTTTTATTAAACTGCTTAAGGAACGTTTAAATGCATTTAATTATCAAGATTCTCTTGAACGAATTGATATGGAATTAACACGTATTTTTTCGGGAGTTGAGGAGGAACTATTTGCTCACATTCCTAATCTTTCCATTAATTATGAAAGAGATGATTTATTTGATATAGTGCAAAAAAGTGAATTGCTCTCGAAAAGTGGGGATGTGTTAGAAAAATTGAATGAGACTGAATTATTGGAATCTTTGATGGAATGTATTTGCGAATACCAATATAGTGTTCCCAATCGAATTATTATAATCATAGAAAATATTGATCATCTGGTTGAACTACAAGATTATAGGCATTTCATAGAAAAAAGCCTTTTGATTTCGAGACAAACGGAGACATATTTTATTTTTACTACAAGTCTTGATGGGTATGTATACATTGATCAGGGAACGATAGAAGGCGTATCCACATTCAATGATTTGATATTTTCCTTTCCGGATTCTGAACATATGTGTTCCTTTATTCTTGATAATTTTCCCTATGCAATAGAATATTCAGAAGATGACATTTTTGAAAGAATAAAAGAGGTAGTACATCGGATTGGTAAAGACGGTGAAATAATTTCTTTGGAATCGGAGACAATCAGAAAACTGGTCAACCGGACAGTGGGCATCACAAACTGTATAAAAAAATCGGTAAATCCAATGGTTTTGGCTTTTCTTAAGAATGAAAATATGGTAAAATGAAAATAGGAAAGGGGGCTTGTAGATGATTAAACTTCAATCTTTACTAGGATATTGTGTATGTATGGAAGATTTGAGGTTTTAGCACCTGAAGAAATTAAGTTATTGTAAAACACTGATGAGATAACAATTATAAGTGAAGTAGTTTTAGCACCTGAAGAAATTAAGTTATTGTAAAACAATCAATAACTCCATTGTGTTTTGACACATGTTTTAGCACCTGAAGAAATTAAGTTATTGTAAAACAGAGGTAACGCAAGAAAATCTTGATTGGATGTTTTAGCACCTGAAGAAATTAAGTTATTGTAAAACTAAAGATTGTTTAATTTGCTTGTGTAGTAGGTTTTAGCACCTGAAGAAATTAAGTTATTGTAAAACACAGGCTTCAAGGTAAGACGAATGAACTTGGTTTTAGCACCTGAAGAAATTAAGTTATTGTAAAACCGTCTGAAGAATTAGGATAGTGTACCGTTAGTTTTAGCACCTGAAGAAATTAAGTTATTGTAAAACGAGTGTTATCAGATTTTCTTTCCCTCATTTTTTCCCTTGTGATAGTTCGGGGAATGCTTTGAATGGATATAATATGATGTAACACGAAACGGTGTGCTGTTGTCAAAAAAGTTAAGGTTTTCAAGGGTTGGAGAGATATTCTATAACACCTTGTAACTGCTAAAAATACCTATTAAAACAAGGATGTTACGAATGTGGAAATAGTTGGATTATCTATTAAATTATTATTATCTTTAAAAAAGTCTATATATTCGTATAGGCTTTTTCTATTATAAATTTATGTTGACAACAACTATAAACGACTATAAAATAATATCATAACTATAAATGAATATAAATGAATATAAACGACTATAAAAATTTTTAAAAACTATAAACGAATATAAATGGAGTGATAATTATGAATACAGCCAACCCATATACTTTAATGTTTGGAAAAGAACCTATACAAATGATATCAAGAGTAAGTGAATCTGAAGATATATATCGAAATTTTCTTTCTGAAGTATCACCGCAACAGGTATATATGATAACCGGTGTACGAGGATCAGGTAAGACTGTTCAAATGACCGAAATATCAAAAAGAATAAAGGAAGAAGAAAATTGGATTGTTCTTGAATTAAATCCGGTTAAAGACCTTTTGCTTGATTTTGCAGCTAAACTTTACAATGAAAAAAAAGCAACAGATATAATACGCGATGCAAAAATTAATCTTTCTTTTTGGGGTATAGGTGTAGAAATTGCCAAGTCTGAAAAGATAACTGATATCGAAGTAGCATTGTCACGTATGCTTGAAAGTCTGAAAAAGCAAAATAAAAGAGTATTAATAACCATAGACGAAGCTGTCAATTCTCAAACCATGAGAGAATTTGCCAGTGCATTTCAAATATTTATACGACAAGATTTACCTTTATATCTTATAATGACCGGCTTATACGAAAATATTGATGCTCTTCAAAATGAACAGACTTTAACATTTTTACATCGTGCCCCAAAGATTTTTTTAAAACCTTTAAATATAGGAAGTATAGTTAATCAATATAAAAATACATTTCATCTTGATGATGAAAACGCAAGGAAAATGGCAAAACTTACAAGAGGTTATTCTTTTGCCTTCCAGGTACTTGGATATTTTACATTTGAAAATAACGGAGATTATAAATCGATTATAGATAAATACCGTGAATATCTGGATGAATATGTTTATAATAAAATTTGGTCCGAATTATCTGAAAAAGAAAAAAGAATAATGTATGCAATAGCCTCTTCCAAAGGTGGAAAAATAATTGATATACGAGAATTACTTAACCTTAAGCCAAATGAATTCAGTCCCTACAGAGAAAGACTTATTAAAAGAGGTCTAATAAATGGTGATGAACGCGGAATTGTAAAATTTACACTTCCATGCTTTGAAAACTATGTACTTAATAATTATTTAGGAGACGATTATGAATGATACAATAGCTGCCATAGCTACCGGTATGGGAAGCTCCGGCATAGGAATTATAAGAATAAGCGGCGAAAAAGCTATACAGATAGCTGACAAAATATTTGTGCCAAAGAACCATAATAAAAAAATCTGCAACATGGCAAGCTACACTGCTGCTTTCGGTCATATAACATATAATGATGAAGTATATGATGAGGCAGTTGCTCTTGTTATGCGTGCTCCACATACCTATACAACAGAGGATGTGGTTGAATTTGACTGCCATGGCGGTATCACGGTTTTAAAGAGAATCCTTGACCTTGTAATAAGTCTCGGTGCAAGACCGGCTGAAGGAGGAGAATTTACAAAAAGAGCCTTTCTTGGTGGAAGAATTGATATGTCACAGGCAGAGGCTGTCATGGATCTTATTAATTCCAAAAATGAATTAGCTGCCAAAGCCTCCCTTAAAAAATTACAGGGTGGCTTAAAAGACATTATAGCGGACATGAGAGAAAAGCTATTATATAATATCGCTTATATAGAATCCGCCTTGGATGACCCTGAAAATTACTCTTTGGACGAGTTTCCACAGGAGTTGAAAAGCGTTGTGGAAAACTTGTTGATAACTATTGATAAACTAATAAAATCAAGCAGTAACGGACGACTTATAAATGAAGGTATAAGAACCGTAATAGTAGGTAAACCCAATGCAGGCAAGTCCTCCGTACTCAATATGCTTCTTGATGAAGACAGAGCTATAGTAACAGACATAGAAGGAACCACCAGAGACACCCTTGAAGAATACTTAAATATCGACGGAATATCGCTAAATATCGTGGATACAGCGGGTATCAGAGACACTGATGATACCGTAGAGAAAATCGGAGTTGATAAAGCAATTGACACTCTTGAGGAGGCCGATTTAATTCTATATATCGTTGATGGAAGTGTTCCTCTAAGCGATAATGACCGTACGATAATGGACAAATTACACGGAAAAAAAGTCATAACTATCATTAATAAAAATGACATGAAGGTGGTTGTGGATAAGTTGTGGATAACTAAAAAAATTGATACGAAAATTGTGGAGCTTTCAGCAAAAGAAAGGACGGGCAAGGATGACTTATATAATACCCTTAAAGAAATGTTCTTCAACAATGAACTTTCATATAACGATGAGGTTTACATAACAAGTCTCCGCCACAAAAATCTTTTATCTGAAGCAAAAGAAAGTCTGACCAAGGTTCTAGAAAGCATTGACCTAAACATGGGCGAAGACTTCTTTACCATAGACCTTATGGCTGCATACACATCTCTCGGCAAAATAATCGGCGAAGAGCTTGAAGACGACCTCGTAAACAAAATCTTTTCCGAATTCTGTATGGGCAAGTAAATTCCGGTTTGTCGAGGTGATAGTCGGCAGGATATAAAGGGTGTAACTGCCGACACGCTTCGCGTGATGAGCTAGCCACAATCGTTACCAGCTTGTCTTCTTTTGTTGCTTTGATTTTTCCTAAACAGGTAACAAATCTTGATTTTTTGCAACATTTGTTACCAGTTTGCCTTCTTATGTTGCTTTGATTTTTCCTAAACAGGTAACAAATCTTGATTATTCGCAGTTTTTGTTACCAGCTTGCCTTCTTATGATGTTTTGATTTTCTCT
>CACWQH010000015.1 GCA_902762955.1 uncultured Lachnospiraceae bacterium | reverse complement strand
TTGTCGTTCTGATAGCAATGGTTGCTATATTTAAAGATCAGATAGAAAGCTTGGTCAATAATATCTGGAAATCCATAAATAAAGATGCCAAAAAAATTTATAGTTAATTTTATTCATAAAGTCACCAATCGTAATAAGTAGTATTTTCATATTTTTAGATTATTTATTAGGGTTGAAGTTTTTTGAAATTAATTGTTTTTTTTATATGTTATGCACTCCGTTTAATTATATAAATAATTGTATCACAAAAAATCATGGAGGAGAGTATGAATAATAAAGGTCAGATTACTGTTTTTATAAGCTTAATAATGTGTGCAATGATTATGCTTGGGCTTTTTGCGTTTAAAATATGCAGGTTTTATTATGACAAGGCTAAAGCTGTGCAGGTTGTTAATTCGGCTATATCAGATGTTAAATCTGAGTTTAACAGTTACATATATGAGCATTATCATATTCTTCTCTTTGATAAAACAGATTATGGTAAGGGTGAAGCAGCAGTTGAAGAGTTTTTAAGTGATAATATAAAAAATAATCTTGATGATAATCAAAGACCGGTCTATATAGCTATAACGGATTTTGATTTGCTTTTGGACAATGATTGTGAGGCCTTGAAGCTACAGATAAATGATTATACTGCATATGCAGCGATAAATTATGGGGCAGAAGCTATACTTTCCAAGACGGGCGGAAAGGATGCTGTTGTTGATGAAAGTGTTATCGACAGTATGGATGCTGATACGGATAATGGGTCTATAAAATCACAGCCGGAATCTTCCTCATTAAGCAAAGAAAATAATAATCCTGATAATAATAATCAAGAAAATCCCCAGACCAATAGAAATCACGCTTATAAATCCGGCAGTGACGATGATCCCAGAGATTTTACGAAGACAATCGGGAAAAAAGGCATTCTTATATTTGTTGTACCTGATGATTTGGAGATCAGTGAAGAAACCATAAATCTATCTGAATGTCCGAGCAAAGGAAGAGTCAATTTGGCCAGTTTCTTTAATATAAATTATAAGTTTGACAGCTATAGCAGATTAAAAAAGGACTTGAAGCAAAACTCATCATGGAACAATGCGTTGATTGATGCAGGCTGCGGGCTTGCATATGCAAGAGATGTGTTTAATTGCGCATTGGATCAGGAGGTCAATGAAGATTCTGTGTTTAAATTTGAAATTGAATATCTTATCTGTGGCAAGGCATCTGATTATATGAATCTAAAGCAAACTGTAAATAAGATGACAGCTATTAGATTTCCGGTTAACTTTTCATACCTTTTAACTGACACACCTAAAATGAGCAATGTTAAGGCAATTGCTTTTTCACTTAGCTTAACAACTGCTATACCCGAGCCTGTTTTAAAATACCTGATAGCGGGATGCTGGTCATATGCGGAGGCGCTATCTGATGTTAGGCAGCTTATGAGAGGACACAAGCTGGAGTTTGAAAAGAACAGCTCGAATTGGAAAACCGATATATATAATCTTGCTAAAAGCTTTGTGGAAGAAGAGGAGGATGAAGGGGAAGGTCTTTCTTATGAGGACTATCTGCTTATACTTCTTGCTATGAATATGGATAGTGCATATCCAAGGATGTTGGATATAATCCAGCTTAACACAAGGCAGTTTTATCCGGAATTCAAAATGGAAAATGCAGCAGTAGGATTAACGGTAGATGTGAGTATAGAATGTGATGACAGTGCTTTTAATTTTTGTATAAGCGGAGGCTATTAGGTTTGATGGTTGTCTTAATGTCTCCTGCCTTTATCAATTAATCAAATCCTCTCCGGGTGCAGACCACGGGGCAGGGGATATTAAAACAAAAATCAAATCGACAGATAGTTATATGAATTTAAAATGTTTGGGTGATTTGGATAATGCGTATTATATAGATTGCATATTTTTGACTTTTGGAGACGATAAGTTATGAAAAATAATTTAGGAAGTGCGGTTGTAGAAGCTACATTGATTATTCCTGTTTTTCTTTTTGCGATGCTTGCAATATACAGCATGTGCAGATGTAAGCTTGCAGAGGGGATTATATATGAAGCGGCTTCCGAAACTGCTGAATATATGGCGGAATATTCGTATCTGGATGAACCTAATATTCTGATGCCGGGTATGGTAATGTCTCAATATATAGATAATAAGGAACTGGTTAACGAAAGTATTGATGGCGGAATAAAAGGAATAGACTACTTTGGAACTATAACAAGGGACAGCGATAATTATGTGGTATTAAAGGTTAATTATACACTTAATGTTGACATCCCTATGATGCCTTCGCTCAGTAAAAAAAGACAGATAATCATAAAGCAAAGAGCCTATATCGGTGAAGGGGAAGATAACGGAAAAGATGAATGTCCGGATGAAGATAAGTATGTATATGTAACAGATAACAGGGAGGTATATCATAGCAGCAGAAACTGTACACATTTAAAGCTTTCCATCCATCAGACAAGTTTAAAATGTGCTCAAAATTATGGATTCTCACCTTGTGAATTTTGCGGTGATAAAGCAGAGAATACAGTTTATATAACTGATGAGGGAGGAAGGTATCATTCGAGTAAAGCATGCAGCGGACTTAAACGTACGGTATACATTGTTAAATTAAGCGAGGTATCAGGACTGCCGGCGTGCAGCAGATGTTGTGACTAAAAGAGGAGGACAAAATGAAAAACAACAAGGGAAGTACAATAGTTGAAGTTACTTTTATCATGCCTATATTGATTTTTATTATAGTTGCAGTCATATTTTTGTTTTTGGATGTTATAAATGATGCAGTGGTACAAGGAGATGGCTACTTGGGTATATATGAAATTTCAGTAGGAGATAATGAAGAAAAAATAAATAATAAAATGAATTCAAATCTTGAAACTGAGATGGTGGGAACAGGAAATACTCCGGATGTGAGCATCGGTATCGTATCAGGGGAGCTTGCGGCATACATAAGAACTCAAAATGTTAACGGAGGAAGCATATACAGATATCAGGGAGAGAATGTGTGTTACAAAAGAGAATATGATAAATGTACACAAAGACTTAGGAGATGGCAATTGTATGGAGATTTATTACGGGAGTAAGGGTGTAAATAATTACATCGAAGTATGCATAAACGAAAAAGATTTTAATGTATCGAAGAATAATTATGTTATAAGAATGCTTGAAGATAATGAGATAGGGGAAATAATCAAACCGGCTGTCAGCAAACTGGATAATGATTTATTTTTAAGATATCAGGTCAATTCTTTGTTTGTGTTGGATAAATTTTTTCTTAAATCAAAGCCTGATATAACCGTATTAAAAAATATATTAAAATCTGTTTGTGCTTGCGTAAAAATATCTGAACAGTTTTTACTAAATACGGATGATCTGGTTATCTCACCGGATTATATGCTGTGGGACTACAAAGACCAAAAGGTTAGAATTATATATGCTCCTTTTTACAATAAAAAAATACAATACCAGTTGAAATATTTTATAGAATATATAATGCGCATTTTTGATTACAAAAGTGCAGATGGGGTTATGACGCTTCATCATATATATGAATTGATTACCGGGGAAGACTTTGATATTAACGAATTGGAAAGATATGTTTCGGATGCGATGGGTGAGAAAGGCGTTGATAGGCTTAAATATAAGCTCTTAGATAGTTCTGATAATTTTTCGCTTGTCAAAAATGTGGAGAATAATGTCGGTTATGTCAATAAGGATTTCAATGAAAAAGGGAATCGTATGAAAAAAAAGGAGACCTCTTTAGAAGAGGATGATGCAAAGATAGTTAAAGAAGAAAGCAGGTATGAGGTAATAATAGGGATAAATGCCGCTGTTTCAGGAATATTATTTTTAACATTTTTATTTATAAATAAAGAAAAGGTAATATTTCTTTTGTTTCTTATTTCGATAATTAGTCTTGTGATAAATTCATTTGTATATATTTTTAAAAAAGAGAAAGGGGATGAAATCGATATAGATAAGTCAATGAAGGAATTCGAAGAAAGATACAAAATAAATAATGATATGGATTATTGTGAAAGTATTAATCATAAAGATAATATTAATACTTATGAAGATGTTGATTATATATCTAACAATTTCACTTATGAATATAATAATCGTGAAACCAACAAAATGAATATAAGCATGAATAAAAAAGAGTATAAACTAATTCCGCTTAATGATGGCATGCTTGAACCTATAGTGATAAATCCGGATAAAAAAGAAACTGTTATAGGACGTGGAAAAAATGAAACGGATTATAGAATAAATAAAGAACAGATAAGCAGGATTCATGCAAGTATAATAATAAAGTCAGACGGGGTATATATTAAGGATCAAAATTCAACAAACGGTACATACATAAATGCATCAAAACTTGAAGCATATGAAGAAAAACTTGTAAGTATAGGAGATATTATAAGACTTGCAAATGAAGAATTTTTTGTAGGATAAAATTTAAAAGTATTTCAAAATGATAGGGATAAAATCATTGTATTTATCCCTATTTTTTGGTATATTAAGTATATATGTCAAAATGTTAGTTTATATGATGAGGTGAATAGCTTTGAAGATCAATATATACTATGGAGGCAGGGGCTTACTGGAAGACCCGACTTTGTTTGTAATAGACAGAATTGTGCAGGTTTTTGAGGAGTTAAGAGTAGAAGTAAAGAAGTACAAAATGTATGAGGACAAATCCGGCATAGCAGCTCTGCCAAATACATTAAAGGAATGCGATGGAGTAATTCTTGCATCAAGTGTAGAGTGGTTTGGCATTGGTGGATATATGCAGCAGTTTTTAGATATGTGCTGGTTATATGGGGATAAAGAAAAGATCTCCGGTTTATATATGATGCCGGTGGTTGTTGCTACGGCATATGGTGAGCTTGATGCAGAGCTTTCTTTAAAAAAAGCATGGGATATTCTGGGCGGTATTTCCATTAACGGTATAGCAAGTTATGTTGAAAGCTATGAAGTTTTTGAACGTAATTCTGCATTTTTATCGATGATAGAAAAGAAAGCGGAGGATTTATATAGAAGCATTAATCAAAAGCAGGTCAAGCTGCCTACAAGTAATGCAGCAGTTAAAAACAATATTATTAAAAAGCATAATATCAAATTGACTCCGCAGGAGACGGAGCAGTTATCTAAGTTTGCAGCTAATGATGGTTATGTTAAAAAGCAAAAGGAAGACATAGAAGAGCTGGCTGCTATGTTTAAGCATATGCTTGGGGATGATGAGGTTAAAGAGGAACCGGTTTATGAGGATGATATAGTAGGCGGTTTCTTTAAGAACTATTATCCTGAAAAGGATTTTTCTGCAAAATATGTAATAATAATTCCGGATATAAGCAAGAATCTTATCATAGATGTCAAGGCCGGTGAAGAGCTTTGCTGTGAATATGGAGAGGACCAGGAGGCAGATGTAAAGCTCAAGGCTGATAGCTCTATGATGCGAAGTATAATAGACGGAAAGATGACTTTTCAGAAAGGATTTATGTCCGGAGAGATAACTGCAAAAGGTAATTTTAAAACCTTACGTATGTTGGATCAGATATTCAGATTCAGGTATAAAAAGTAATAGTTCAGATATATACAATAAAGTAGTATTATAAACAAATTCAGGCTTAGAAAGGACATAGATATGTCATATCAGGCTTTATATAGAAAATGGCGTCCAAATGAATTCGAAGAAGTAAAAGGTCAGGAACACATTGTCAGGACATTAAAAAATCAAATAAAATATGAAAGAGTAGGTCACGCTTATCTTTTCTGCGGAACAAGAGGTACAGGTAAAACCACTATAGCGAGGCTGCTGGCAAAATCCGTAAATTGCGAGCATCCGGTGGATGGAAGTCCATGCAACGAGTGTGCAAGCTGCAAAGCTATATCTGATGGTGCATCCATGAATGTTATAGAGATAGACGGAGCATCCAACAACGGTGTAGATAATATAAGACAGATTAACAGCTCTGTTCAATATTCACCTTCGACAGGCAAATATCTGGTTTATATAATCGATGAGGTTCATATGCTTAGAAAGGAAGCCTTTAATGCTCTATTAAAGACTCTTGAGGAACCACCGTCCTATGTTATATTTATACTTGCTACAACGGATGTTCATTCAGTTCCTATTACCATACTTTCAAGATGTCAGAGATATGATTTCAGAAGAATTTCCATTGAAACTATAACTGACAGACTTGCTGAGCTTTTGGAAAGAGAAAATATAAAGGCCGAGAGAGATGCACTTGCCTATGTGGCAAAGGTGGCTGACGGATCCATGAGAGATGCGTTAAGTATACTGGATCAGTGTATATCCTTTAATCTCGGAGAGGAGCTTACCTACGAAAAGGTTTTGGACACCATAGGTGCTGTTGATGTAGACATCTATATCAATTTGCTTGAGGCAATAATAAAGGATGAGGTAAGCAAGGCGATTGATATAATTGATGATGCAGTATGGCAGGGTAAGGATTTGCCACAGTTTATCATCGAGTTTATCGGCTTTATACGAAATGTGCTTATGCTCAAGCTTGATCCTTCCTTTGATGTGGATATTGCCACGGAAAAAAAGGATACTCTGATAGAATTCGGTAAAGAATTAAATGCAGATTATCTTATAAATTATATCAATATTCTTCAAGAAGCATCAAATAAGATGGCTTACATTAAAACAAAGAGAGTTATAGTTGATGTGGCTATAATAAAGATGTGCAGACCGCAGATGCAAAAGGATTATTCTGCGATTGAAAAAAGACTTGAAGATCTGGAAAAGAAAACAGATGATTTGGGCGAAAATGCCAAGGTTGTATATGTAAATTCCGCAAGTGAAATACCTGTGCAGACGGCAACAGATAAGGAAAACTTGGTTGCGGCTGCAGATAACACGGGCGACGGTCAGATAAATACGGATAATAATTCCGGAAGAGAAGACAGCAGACAGATATATGAAAATATAAAAAAGAATTATCCTGAAGCAAACTTAAAAGAGATTGAAAGTGTTATAAGCATATGGGATGGACTTCTTAAAACAGTAATGCATTTGCAAAAGGTTTTTCTTGATAAGGCTAAGGTTGTACCCGGTGAAATGAAGTCAACTATGGAGCTTGTGTATGAAAAAAATTCCGAAAACTCTCTTGCTATAGATTATTTTGAAAAAAAGAGCAACAGGGAGCTTCTTGAAGAAGAGATTTCAGAGCTTACGGGAAGGGAGATACACATAGGTTTAAGACTTTTAAGTAAGGGTGATCCGACACTTGAAAGACTTAGCAGCTTTGATCTGTCCAAGGTCAAATATGATGACATTAAAATCAAAGCATAACATGGAAATCTTTATAAAAATGAACAGCATAAAAACTAATATAAAAAGCAAAAAACAAATAAAAAACTAACATAAAAAGCAAAAAAACAAATAAAAAACAAAAATCAAACAAAAAAATGATTTAATATTAAAAATATAAAAGCTATAAAAAATCAGGAGGATTAAAAGATGGCAAAAAGAGGTGGATTTCCGGGAGGCATGATGCCGGGAAACATGAATAATCTTATGAAACAGGCTCAGAAGATGCAAAAGCAGATGGAGGAGACAACCAAGGAGCTTGAAGAAAAGGAGTATGAGGCAACTGCCGGAGGCGGAGTTGTAAAGGTTAAGATTAACGGCAAGAAAGAAATAACAGAGATCAAAATCGATAAGGATGCATTTGACAGAGATGATGAGGACTTATTTGAGGATATCGAGGAAAATGTTATGGCAGCTGTCAATGAAGCTATTAGACTTCAGGCAGATGATGAGAAAGAAAAGATGGGCAAGATAACCGGCGGTATGGGCGGAGGCTTCCCATTCTAATGGATATATATGGAGATAAGGTCAATAAATTAATTGAAGAATTGTCAAGACTTCCGGGAATAGGCGGTAAGACAGCACAAAGACTGGCATTTTATATAATCAATATGCCTGAGGACAGAGTGGAAAATCTTTCGCTTGCAATATCTGATGCAAAAAAGCATATCAAATACTGCAAGAGCTGTTATACGATAACAGACAGGGAAGAATGTCCTATATGCGCATCGGTAAAGAGAAATCATAAGCTTATTATGGTTGTTGAAACACCGAGAGATCTGGCTGCCTATGAAAGAACAGGACAGTATACCGGGGTATATCATGTCCTTCACGGAGTTATAAATCCTGCTATGGGAATCGGTGCAAATGATATAAAGCTTAAAGAGCTTATTTTAAGACTCGAAGCAGAGGATGTGGAAGAGGTAATTATTGCAACCAATTCAAGTGTAGAGGGTGAAGCAACAGCAATGTATATTTCCAAATTGATAAAACCTTCAGGGATTAAAACCACACGTATAGCGAGCGGAGTACCTGTGGGAGGAGATTTGGAGTGTATAGATGAGATGACTCTTCTTAGAGCATTGGAAGGAAGAATAGCTATATAATACAAGAAAGGAAGGTATACAAGATGAAGAGAATTGGAATGCTTACAAGCGGTGGAGATTGTCAGGCACTTAATGCAACCATGAGAGGTGTCGTTAAGGGACTTTACGGATGCTTTAAAGAGGTTGAAATATATGGCTTTTTAGAGGGTTATAAGGGTCTTATATATGGAAACTATCAGAAGCTTTCAGCAGATGATTTTTCCGGAATACTTACAAAGGGCGGTACAATACTTGGAAGCTCAAGAACACCATTTAAGGAGCTTGATATCCCTACTCCTGACGGACTCGATAAGGTTAAGTCTATGAAGGAAACCTACAAGAAGTTAAAGCTTGACTGCCTTGTTGTACTTGGTGGTAACGGTTCACAGAAAACAGCTAACCGTCTTAGCGAGGAAGGATTAAATGTAATCGGCTGTCCAAAGACTATAGATAATGATATCTGGGGAACTGATATGACCTTTGGTTTCCAGAGTGCTGTTGATATAGCAACAAATACAATTGACTGTATCCATACAACTGCATGCTCACATGGTCGTGTGTTTATAGTTGAGGTTATGGGACATAAGGTAGGCTGGATTACACTTCATGCCGGTATTGCATCGGGTGCGGATGTTATACTTGTTCCTGAAATTCCATATGATATCAAGAAGGTAAGTGATGCTCTTGAAAAGAGAACTAAGGCAGGAAAAGGATTTTCGATTCTTGCCGTTGCCGAGGGTGCTATCTCCAAAGAGGTTGCAAAGCTTCCTAAGAAGGAAAGAAAGCAGGCTATCGCAGATGCAGCTGCCAAATATCCTTCAGTTGCATATGAGATTGCAGATAAGCTTAAACAGCAGTTCCCTGGCATGGATATAAGAGTAACGGTTCCGGGACATACTCAAAGAGGTGGAAGCCCATGTCCTTATGACAGAGTTATTTCAAGCAGATTCGGAGCAAAGGCAGCAGAGCTTATCAAGAAGGGAGATTTCGGTAAGCTTGTTGTCATGAAGGGCAACGAGGTAACTGCTATTCCTCTTGCAGAGAGTGCCGGAAAGTTAAAGTATATTTCACCGGATGATGATATAGTTAAAAATGCCAAGATGCTCGGAATATCATTTGGTGATTAATATATCTCACATACACTGATTTAACGAATATAATAAATGTAGGAAACAGCGAAGCTAAATATTATGAATTTTAGTTTCGCTGTTTCGTATAATAATCAGTGTGAGGTATATATGGAAAATTTATTTAGTGAATCAAAAAAAATGACACCGGAGCTTTCGGCTGCCTATGAAGATGAATTGGAACGTGACAGAGACTATCTGACGCAGATGTTTCCGGCAAAGGCAAGACTCATAATGGTTTTGATCGAGGATGCATGTGACAGACTCGAATATGAGGGCAGTCCTATGTTTGCGGAGTATCCTGATAAGGATACAGTAAGAGGTATTGCAGACAGGATGTATGATAAGGTAAAATATAAGGATAACGACGATGGATTAAGACAGCTTATTGAAGTTATGCTGTGCAATGAAATGTATTTAAGAAGATGCAGATATAAAAGAAGGAGAAGATTCTTTTAGCATATGATAAGAAAGATAATAATCAGGGTGATTGTATTTATTGCTGTAGCAACAGGATCAGCCCTTTTAATTAATAAAATAAATAATCTTGGGCTTGACGCAGTTTCACGTGAGGTGGAGGAGCCGACACTACCTGTGGTATATTGCAAGCTGGGTGAAAGAACCGTCAACATGATGTACGGATATACGCAGGTAATGTCCACAAGCCTTATGCGGGACGGCATAATTCCGGTAAATGATGATTATGGCGTAAATGTACTGGTGGCAGATTATTCTGACTATGGCGAAACATTTAGTTATGAATTAAGAAGTATATCAGGAGACAATCTGATAGAAAACGGAGATGCCGAAAAGGGTGTGACGAAGGACGGATTTACAGAGTATAAGGTTCATTTCCGTATGGATATGAGTGAAAACAGGGAGTATGTTTTTGTTTTCGTCATAACCAATAAAGAAGGGGAAAGTGCAAGATACTATACCAGAGTAGTTAATTTAAACAGTCAGCATGCCAACGAGATAATAACGTTTGCCATGGACTTTCACAATACAACCTTTATCAAGGAAGTAAATGAAAGCGAAGGCAATATGGTCTTTGACAGACTTAAGGTAACACCTGAAGGCCAGGATTATGATCTTTCGCATGTTAATTTAAATTCCTCGTATGACATGATAAGCTGGGGCGGCATGAGCCCTATGACCATAACAGGAGTGGTACCTGAGATAACGGAGCTTGATAATGAATATGCGGTAATTCATTTTGGATATGTGGCAGGAACCGTTTATCAGGAGGAACAGCATTTTTATTATGTTGATGAATATTATACCGCAAGGTATAACACCAATAAATCCGAGGTTGAACTGCTTGCCTTTGACAGATATATCGACAGTATATTTGACAAGAGCTATATTACTCCTTCGGAAAACAGTATAAGTCTCGGCATAGCAAAAAAAGAGGATATAGAGTTTAGAACATCTTCGGACAGCAGAAAGCTCGCTTTTGTTAAGGCGGGTGAGTTATGGCTTTATGATTATGATGAGCAGACTCTAACCTCCGTATTTAGCTATATACAGGGTAATTATTCTGATGTCAGGGCTATTAACAATAATATTGATATAAACATAGCGTACATGGATGACGATGCCAACATGTATTTTGTTGTTTATGGTTATATGAACAGAGGTAAGAATGAGGGCAAAAACGGACTTGCTCTGTATCATTTTGATGCAAGTGAAAATAAGCTTGAGGAAATCTATTATACAAGCTGTGATGAACCCTTTGACATTATGGAAAAAGAGGTCGGCAGATTTTCGTATTATGATCCGGACGGATGGTTTTATTATCTTTTGGACAGTTCCATCTATAAGGTCAATTTAAAGGATATGACACAGGATACCATGGTTTATAATATAGCCTCGGACAAGTATCTTGTATCTGACAATAAAAAGATAGTTGCATATCCGGATGTTGATGTTGATGAGGAAGTGTCAAAAATAATTATTCATAATTTTGAGACGGGAACGGAATACGAAAAGACAGGAGATTCCGCGGACAGATTTTTGGGACTTGGTTTTGTCGGAAATGATTTGATCTATGGTGTGGCAAATCAAAGTGATATAAATATGTCTGCCTCAGGGGAAGCGATAATGCCGCTTTACAAAATATATATAATGCAGCCGGACGGCAACGTTGTAAAGGAATACAGTAAAAGCGGAATATATACGATGAACACATCCGTTGAAGAGGACACTATATATCTTAAAAGGGCGGTAAAAAATAATAATTTCTTTGAAGAGACCGACCCTGACTATATATCATATAAAAAAGAAGAAAATCCGATGGTTATGGAGCTTGGTGAATCATATTCAAATTATGACTATTCTAAACAGACTATCAAATTTCCGGCAAATATTTATATAACTGCCAATGTTGAGCCGGTTATGACAAAGTATAAGGACAGCGAGATCAACAAGGATATAAAGCTTGAAACCGGCACAAGGGAAAATGCATTTTATGTATTTGACAATGATGGATATCAGGGAGAATTCAGAAGTGCAGGAAGTGCCATAACTGCAGTAAATGACGCAAAAAGCGGTCTGGTAGTGGACAGCAATGGTGACACGATTTACAGAATGTTAGAGGCTGTAACCTACAATACAGTTGCCGATATGATAAATGAAAGAGCATGCCTCGATAAAAATGACACACTTATGACCTGTGCGTATATGTGTATAAAAGCAGCCGGAGGCAAGGCAGAATATGAAGAGGTTTTGGCATGTGACAGCTGGGAGGAAGCATTTTCGGAATATACGCATGGAGTCGGTATAAATATATCGGGTATAAGTCTTGATACGGCATTATATTTTCTTGACAGGGATATTCCTTTTGCCGCATGTATAGATGATGGAAGATATGTGCTTGTTATAAGCTACAACTCCAGCCATATAAGGTACTATGACCCTATAGCGGCTGAAGAAGTAAAGGTAACGAGAACAGAGTTCACTAATCTTTTAAGTATGCAGGGCAATACGATGTATACCTATACATCCCAATAGCCCTCAAGTGTTGCGAAGTAATCTGCCGGTGTCTCAGCACGGCGGATTTGCTTCACAGAGCCATCCTCACAAAGTAAAAGCTCTGCAGATTTTAATTTACCGTTATAGTTGTAGCCCATGGAAAAGCCATGTGCGCCGGCATCGTGTATAACCAGATAGTCGCCCATATCAATTTTAGGGAGCTTTCTGTCTATAGCAAATTTATCATTATTTTCACAAAGTGAACCTGTGACATCATAAGTATAATCGCAAGGTTCATTTTCTTTGCCTAAAACCGTGATATGATGATAAGCTCCATACATAGCAGGTCTCATAAGATTTACTGCACATGCATCAACACCTATATATTCTTTATAAATATGTTTTTCATGAATAGCCTTTGTAACAAGCTCTCCGTAAGGAGCAAGCATAAATCTTCCGAGCTCCGTAAAAATGCTCACATCACCAAGTCCTGCCGGTACAAGAACCTCATCAAAGGCTTTATGGACACCTTCGCCTATGGCAAGGATATCATTTGGCTCCTTGTCAGGAGTATAAGGAACGCCGACACCTCCCGAAAGATTGATAAAGGAAAGATTTATGCCGGTTTTTTCTTTTATCTCTACTGCAACTTCAAAAAGAATTTTTGCAAGAGTAGGATAATATTCATTTGTTACAGTGTTGCTGGCAAGAAATGCGTGGAGACCAAAATGCTTTGCCCCTGCCGCTTTAAGCCTTGGGTATGCCTTAAGAAGCTGCTCCTTGGTCATACCGTACTTGGCATCCCCCGGATTGTCCATAATAGTAGTTGAAATGGAAAAGGTTCCGCCCGGGTTGTATCTACAGCATATGGTTTCAGGTACTCCGCAGGTTTCATTTAAAAAATCGATATGAGTATAATCATCAAGGTTTATAATTGCACCAAGCCTGCTTGCAAGTTCAAAGTCCTCCTTTGGCATATCGTTTGAGGAAAACATGATATCATGACCGGTTATGCCGACCTTTTCGGACATCAAAAGCTCTGTATATGATGAGCAGTCGGTTCCGCAACCCTCCTCCTTAAGAATCCTTAATATAGTCGGATTAGGCGTAGCCTTTACTGCAAAGTATTCTTTGTAACCCTTGTTCCAGGAAAAAGCCTGATAAAGCTTTCTTGCGTTTTCTCTTATACCCTTCTCATCATATATATGAAACGGAGTAGGATAGGTTTTAACTATTTCTTCAATCTGTTCTTTAGTAACAAATGCGTTCTTCATATTTACCTCCCTTAGTGGCTATTTTGCGATTTCAACTTGTTTATAATTCAGGTGCACACAAATCTCGCTGGCGCTCACGATTTGCTTAGCACCTGAATTATAAGCAGGTTGAAATCTGTATTCAGCATATTGTATGTTATTTGATATTGTTTATAACACTCGCTAATTGTAACATAATTATTGGTATTATGAAATGAAAATTTTGAAATATAGGCTGTTTGTATAAGATTATTATTGCAAAATGGTGGTTTTAAGTTGTATTATCGTACTGTAGGCTGTTAGGTATCAGGTGATTATGTTGGTAGTATGGGATTACAGAGGAGAGAAGATGGATAACAGATTCGGCAAAAGAGATTTTAAAGCCGGTAATAATTATAAAAACACGCCACTTATGTATTTTATAAAGCTTATGTTTGGCGTATTTGTGGTTTTGGTATTTTCTTATTTTATTTTTAGTCAGATTTTTCTTCCGGCGGATTCGCCGTCAAGCGGAGATTATGAGTATGCTGAATATAAGGGTGAGTGGACACAGGTTAAGGAGGATGGCAGCGTAGGTGAGAGCATAACATTTCCGGGTAAGGTGGCTGCACAAAGAGGAGAAAAAATAATTCTTGAAACTACTTTGCCGGCTGAGATTGTCAGCAACAAATATCTCTGCTTTAGAAGCTCCAAGCAGGATATGAGGATATGGATAGATGGTGAGCTTAGGGCAGACTATAATACTAATGATACGAGAGTTTTCGGAACTACAAGTGCGGTTGCATACGTGTTTGTTGAGCTTTTTTCGTCAGATGCCGGAAAGACTCTTACGATGGAAACGGTGACGGATTCATCTTATACGGGTATTTTTTATTCTGCATACTATGGTGACAGGATGAGTATCTGGTACAGATTCGTACCGAGATATATGCCTGAGCTTATGGTTGCGTTTTTGGAGTTGGTTTTAAGTATTGTAATCATAGCAGTAAGCAATAATATCTTGAAAAATAAGAAAAAGACAGCAGCCGCTTATAATAATGAAGTTATACATAAGCAGTTGTTTGGATATCCACAGCTTGAAACCGGAGCTTAATACATGGTATGTGGTTGGATGTAGTCACCGGTGTAGTCGGCGGAGGTGTACTGCTGATCAAGGTGATAAACATTATCATAAAAATTTACGAAGATGGCATATTCGCCGTTTTGTCCGTTTATTTTGCATTTCCAGTTATATTCATAGATTTCACCATGTCCCTCGGAAACCCAGTTTTTATATGGAACACCATATTTGTTTACTGCAGCATTATAGACATCACTCGGAATTTCTTCACCATTAAGGGAAGCTTCGTAACGTATGCCGACCAGTTTTTTATTTTCAAAAAAGAGCGTGTAAGAATTGTTATCTGTGTATGTGAAGTCACAGTAATCCAATGGAACATCAGCCCAATCCCATGATTTTAATGAAGGAAGTGTGCCGTCGAGATAATCATTCAGTTCATCGTAAGACATACCAAACAATGATTCATTTACCACCAATAATTTTTGTTCTATCTTAAATGAATTACCATTATCGTTTTTGCCTTTTTTTTCATCTTTTATAAAAAATACAATAATTATGGCGGCAATCACAACGAGAAGAATACCGAATGCTATGAAATGAACAGGACTTTTTTTGTTTGGCGAAGAGTTTGCTTCGCTTTTTTTGTAAGTGTAATCCTTTTGAAGCTGTGTTATCGGATCATATGCTTTGGCTGATTCGTCTGATGGTTTGGGTTCCTCGATATTCTCAACAGGCATGGTTGCACCAAATTCCTCAATGTTGTCAATAGGTTCGGTAAGGCTGATATCTTTAAAATTTTCTGAGGTTATTTTTTGACTGTCGGTTATAATATTTCCACATTGTGGACAGATATTTGAATCATAATTATATATAAATCCGCATTTAGAACATTTCATATGAATTCCTCTTATAAAAATATATTGATAAAATAGTATATTTTTATATTACTAAAAGTTGTTTTAAAATGCAAGTATCCTTTTAATTTTACTTGATAATATATTTAAAAACTCTTATAATAATTGGATAAATGTAATGCAGAGGAGAAAGATAATGGCTTCAGAAGGTTTTAATTATGACAGTATATTTATGAGATTATTAAACAGGATAGGAGATGTATTTATACTATCGGTAATTTTTTCGATATGCTGTATACCGGTTGTGACAATCGGTCCGGCGCTTACAGCACTCTACTATACTGCTATGAAGGGAATCACAGTTGGTGAGGGATATGTTGCAAAATATTTCTTCAAAAGCTTCAAGCAAAATCTAAAGCAGGGAATAGCAATCTTTCTTATAATGGCACTTGCATTATTTGTATTTGGAGTTGACCTCTGGTTCTGGTTAAAGCAGTGGCAGGATGCAAGACTTGGATTTGCACGAATTATGATAGTAATCAGTGTGGTTATGCTTATGGTTGCTGCAATGATATTTATTTTTGTATTTCCGCTTCAGGCGAAATTTGATAATAAGATAAAGGTTCAGCTTAGAAATGCATTTCTCTTATCTATCAAATTTTTCCCGACTACATTGGCGGTGCTGTTAATCACTGCGATTATGGTATTTGGAGTTTACTATGCACCGGCACTTGCCATAGCAGGGTACTTTTTGGTCGGCTTCGGTGCTATGGGCTACATAAACGGAGCTTTGTTTTACAGGTGCCTTAAAGCATACCTCGTAACAGACGAAGATAATACTGATGACTCATCAGACGAAGAAGACGAAAAAATATTTTCAGACGAACTTAAAGAAGAAAATGGAAAATAAAGAGATGGTTCTGATTGTCACACCTTATGTTTAATAATTTCGTGTCAGAACAAATAACAAGCAGGCATCCGGGAGCTAACCATCAATTTGCTAAATCAATGCACTCGAATTCTTTATAGGTGCTAAAAATCGAAAACTCGCTTCGCTCAAACAGTTCGATTTTTTAACGCACCTATCGTGAATTCTCGTTGTTGATTTAACGCAAATCGGGTTAAATGCTCCCGAATACCTGCTTGTTTTTATTCTGACACGTAGCTGCCAAAAACAAAGTGTGACAATCAGAACCATCTTTATTATTTGAAAAATTAACATTTTTCAGGTTCGTCGTATTCAACACCCATAGTGTCTACAGTAACTGATTTAATTACCTGATCTTCGAGAGGCCTGTCTGCCCATCCGGTAGGAGTAGTTGCAATTTTATCTACGACGTCAAGACCTTCAGTGATTTTTCCAAAAGCTGCGTAAGCTCCATCGAGATGAGGAGAAGTCTTATGCATTATAAAAAATTGTGATCCGGCTGAGTCAGGCATCATGGAGCGGGCCATTGAAAGAACACCCGGCTCGTGCTTCAAATCATTTTTAAAGCCGTTATCCGCAAATTCTCCTTTGATTGAATAACCGGGACCGCCGGTTCCATTTCCGTCAGGGTCACCGCCCTGAATCATAAAGCCTTCTATAACTCTGTGAAAGATTAATCCGTCATAAAAGCCTTTTTTTACAAGTGAAATAAAGTTCTTAACCGTGTTAGGTGCGATGTCAGGATAAAGCTCAAATTTCATCACATCTCCGGTCGACATCGTCATTGTTATAATTGGATTTGCCAAATTCATCATCCTTTCTTGAAATTTTCTATAAAAGATGTTACTATAATAACGTTAATGTAAAATTACGTCAAGTCTGTAATTTTTTAAGGGAAATATGCTTCCTAAAGTTAAAAAGTTACACATTTGAAATATAGATTTTAGATATAAGAGGGAATTAGTTGTGGTCAGATTTTTAAAAGGCATAATTTTAATTGTTGCTACATTTACATTATTTACTATTTTTTATGATTATGGCAAGGGCTGGTATGACATATATCAGGATGAATATAAAGGAACTGAAACAACCATAGGTGAGGATGTTGTGGTTGAGATACCAGAAGGAGCAGCGGCAAAAACCATTGCAAAGATTCTCAAGGAAAAAGGACTTATTCATTTTGAAAGAGCATTTGTCAAAAGACTTCAAGAATCAAACTATCGAGTTAAGAGTGGTACTTATACACTTAATACCGGCATGAGCACACTTGATATGATTAAAACCATGAGCCCTGTAATAGAGGTGGATGAAAAGATAGATACCCTTGTTATACCGGAGGGCTTTACCATAGAACAGATAGCGGCCAGGTGTGAAAAGCAGGGCATATGTACGGCACAGGAATTTTTAAATGCGGTTAATTCCGTTACTAAAGAGGATTTCCCGTATCTTGCCGATGTTCCTGCCGGTGCAAATGTAAAGTACAGACTCCAGGGATATATCTTCCCGGCAACATATGATATATATGAATATACAACTGCAGAGTCGCTTGTAAAGTGGATGCTTGAAACATTTGAAAATAATTACACCATGGATTTGCAGCTTAGAGCCCAGGAACTTGGATACAATTCTTTTGAGGTTGTGACCAGAGCTTCAATTATAGAACGTGAGGCGAAGATTGATGAGGAGAGAGCTATTATAGCCGGAGTAATGAATAACCGACTTAGTGCGGGTATGCCTCTCCAGATGTGTCCTACGGTTTTATATCCTTTGACGGATGGAATGTATGATCAAAGTAAAGTATATTATGAGGATTTGGAACTTGATTCTCCATACAATACTTACAAGTATGAGGGACTTCCGGTTGGACCGATATGCAATCCGGGACTTGCATGTATCAATTCAGTGCTTTATCCACAGGAGCATGGCTTCTATTACTATCACATAGATAATGAGGATGAGGGTACTCATGTATTTACAGAGACTTATGAGGAGCATGTAGATACCCAGATTATAGGTGGACCTAATGGTATACCTGAGGATGAAGTAGAAGATTATTAATGGTAAGAGATACATTTACAGATAAAATATTTGCAGATAAAAGCATTTGTTTTGAGAATTAAAAGAATTTATCATATAGATAATACTAACTGAGAGAAGGAGGGACTTTATGAGAACGTTTTATTTCAAGGCAAGAAATATAGGGCAGGAAAAATATCTGACCTATACTATGGGGGAAGAAACAGAGCTTGATGAAGATGTACTTGATTATTGTGAGGAAAATGAGGTAAAGGAGCTGGTTGATATCATCTACGAGGAAGATGATGATTATGACTATCTTACCTATGACATAACGGATAAGGTTTCCCTTAAGGATTTGATGGCTGATGAGGTAAGCAGCGAACAGGCACTTTTCATAGTGAGAAATGTTGCCGGCAACCTTATCTCCATTAAAGAGCAGGCGATACATCTTTCATATATTTTACTGAACAGAGAATATGTATATGTGGGAAAAAATAATGACGTATTCTTTATATGTGTTCCTGTAGAAAATAAGGGTTCCCTTTCAGTAGAATTCAAAGGATTTTTAAGACAATTACTTGCCAATATGAAATATAACGTAGATGAGGATTTAAGCTTTGTCGGTAAGCTTCTCACCTATATAAACGGAGATAATTTTAATTTGAGAGGACTTGTCGGATTGACCGAAGCCTTGATGGAGGAAGCCGGCATAGAGCATGAAGAAGCCGGTACAATTGAGACAGAGGGTGTGGAGATAGTAAATGAAGCACCGGAGAAAGAAGTTGAAGAAAAAGCAGAATCTAAGGTTACTGACTTTATGAGTGATGTAGATGATGAACCGCTTCCTGAAATTGGTGATGACGAGGCTGATGAAGATGAAGAACCTCCTGTGGAGGACGGAGAGCTTGATAGTATCCTTCCGGCAGGTATGAAAGCACCGGAAACCGAAACGGAAAATGTAATTGAAGATATAGATAATATTCATAACAATGAGGAAGTAGAGCCTGTTGAAGAAAAAGCAGAAGCAACAGAGAAAGAAGCTGAGTCTGTTGAAGAAACAACAGAGAAAGCTGCTGTAGAAGATATTCAGGCTCCGCCAGAAACTGCTGAAGAAAAAGCAGAAGAAGTAATTAAGGAAGCTTCTGAAGATGAGGAAACTCAAAAAGCTGAAGAGACAGCTTCTGATGTAAAGGACGAGCCTGCAGAGATTCCTGAGATAACAGTTACTGAGGATATACTCAAGAAGACTGAGGAAGAACCTAAATTAGAGCCTATATCAAAGCCTGAAGATGCTCCAAAGCCTGCACCGGCTAAGAAGGAAGAGGATTTGGATGTAATAAAGAATAAGATAAAACAGCTTGTAGGAGATGTTCCGACTGCCAAGACCACAGATGATCCAAAGAAGGTAAAGACACTTGCGGATCTGGAGGAAATGCTTGATACGAGCAAAAACCAGCCTCCAAAGAAAAATGTTGTTAAGGTAAACAGAGCAGCTATCATACAGAGTATAGCAGAGCATGAAGCTGAAACCGAAGAGCTTTCAGAAGAAGATTTAAATAAGGCAAAGACAGAAAAGAATGCAGATACAAAAGAAGCTGTTGCACAAGAGACTAAACCGGCAGAGCCTGTTAAATCCAATACCTTACTCAATGCACCAAAGGCTATGCCTTATCTTATAAGAGTAAATACTGAAGAAAGAATTATGCTTAACAAGGCAGTATTTAAAATCGGAAAAGCCTCAAGAGGTGTTGATTATTCGGTAAGCGGAAATGGTGCTGTAAGCAGACAACATGCTATTATTACACAAAAGGATGGGGTATGTTACATTAAAGATAATAAATCAACAAATCATACGTATGTTAATGATAAAGAAGTAGAAGAAGGTAAAGAAGAGATTCTTACTCATGACTCGACTATCAAACTTGGGGATGAAGAATTTTTATTTAAGATAAGATAATGGAGGGGTATGCAATGAAAAAACTTGATTTATCCGTAACAAAGGAAAATGGGTATGACGTTATAAGGTATGAGCTTCTTGGAAATGAAGAATACGATGAAAGGATAGCCGACAAGGTTAGTCAATTGGCAAATGTAATTCCGTTCCAATTTGACAATCAGGGTGGAAAGAGAATTATCACCACCTATGTCAGAGAAAATTACAGTCTGGAGATGCTTTTATCCAAGACCTTACAGAAAAGAGAGGTTTTATGTCTTTTAGGAGAACTTATATCTATATTTGACATGGGCACACAGGGAATCCCTGTAAGCTATGTATTAAAGGATTTTAATTACATATATGTCAATGAAGAAACCTTGGGAGTAAAGTGTGTATTGGTACCTGTAAAGCAGGAGGCTATAGCACTTTCAGAAATTCCTGATTTCTTCAGAAATGTTATATCCAGAATGTCTTTTGATGAGATAGATATGGATAATTATGTTGCAAAAATTCTTACAATTATAAATACAAAAGATTTTTCTACACTTAAGCTTAAAAACTACATTGATGATGAGCTTGAAAAAATGGGTCTTTTTATCAGCAAGGATAGAGGACTTACAAGTATGGATGCAGGTGGAGATGCAGGACAAACCAAGGCAGTTAAGGTAAACAGACTTGGAGTAATGAACAATATGCAAAACTCAAGACCACCACAGTTTGGTCAGCCGCCTATGATGGGCCAGCAACCACCTATGCAAGGTCAGCCGATGCCCGGTCAACCACCGATGATGGGGCAGCAACCATCTATGCAAGGTCAGCCGATGCCTGGTCAACCACCAATGATGGGTCAAAGACCACCTATGCAAGGTCAGCCTCCAATGATGGGACAAAGACCACCTATGCCAGGCCAGCAACCACCAATGATGGGACAGCAGCCACCTATGCAAGGTCAGCCAATGCAAGGTCAGCCACCGATGATGGGACAAAGACCACCTATGCCAGGCCAGCCGCCTATGATGGGACAGCAGCCACCAAAACCTGGCGTGCCACCTATGATGGGACAGCAATCACCACAGGCACCAAAGGCAGATGTACCACCAATGATGGGAAAGCAGCCACCAAAACCTGGCGTGCCTCCAATGATGGGACAAGTGCCTCCTATGATGGGAGTGCCACCGATGATGGGACAGCAGCCGCCTATGGGAGCAAAAACTGAAATCGTTCCAGAGCCAAAAGAGGAATCAAAACCGGAACCTGTAGCAGAGACGGCACCTAATCCTGAAAATATACCTGAAACAAAAATTATACCGGAGGCTAAAACTATACCTGAAGAAAAGCCGGAGGAGGTTAAGCCTATAGTTTCAGAACAGCAGAATACGCAGGAATTAACTGAACCGTTTAAGCCGGAGCCAAAGGAGAATCCAATTCCGCAGGCACCAGCTGCACCACAGGCACCACCTATACCACAGGCAGCTCCTATACCACAGGCGCCACCTATACCACAGGCAACTCCTATACCACCACAGGGAGGATCTGCACCTATGATGGGAGGATTAGTGGGTCAGCTTAGCGAAAAACCGGTACCTCATCTTGTCAGAGTTAAAACAGGTGAGATTATAAATATTACAAAGCCTGAATTTTCTATAGGAAAATCAGAGTCAAAGGCGGATTATACAATAACAGACAATACTGCTGTCAGCAGAGTTCATTGTATAATAATTCAGAAGAACGGAGTTAATTACATCAAGGACAACAATTCTACCAACCATACATATCTTGATGGAGTAGAGCTTGAGCCTGAAAAAGAAGTTCTTCTTAAAAATAAGACAACAGTTAGAATGGGAGATGAAGAATTTACCTTCCTTCTTAGAAAAGAATAATAAAGTCATAGCCGGATTATAAAAATATAGTCCGGCTGGACATGTTTTTAAATACATTTAGAAAATTAACGAAAAATCAACAAATTATGAGGAGATTAAGCATGAATTACACAGCGGCTTATCATACGGATGTAGGATTAACAAAAAAGACTAATCAGGATTCGCTTGGAATTAAAATTGTCGAAACGAATCAGGGACAGGCTGCGTTTGGAATAGTATGTGACGGAATGGGAGGACTTTCCAAGGGAGAGCTGGCAAGTAAAGAAGTAATACTTGCATTTATGAACTGGTTTGACAGAACATTTATGGATGCGGTAAAGGATGGAGAGTATGACACCTTCAAGCTAAATGATGAATGGAACCAGATTATCCAGACTCAAAACAAAAAGCTTGGGGAATTCGGAAAAGAACATAATCTGCAGCTTGGAACCACCATATCAGCTATTCTTTTGTATAAGGGCAGATACTATATAATTCATGTAGGCGATAGCAGAATATATCAGATTACGGGAAATAACATATACCTTTTGACAAACGACCAGACATTTATAGCAAGAGAAATTGCGGCAGGTCGCATGACGGTAGAACAGTCAAAAACAGATCCTCGAAGGAGCGTATTGCTCCAATGTGTCGGAGCATCGGAAGTGGTAGAGCCTGAATTTTCAACGGGTGTGGTAATGCCAAATACAACATATATGGTATGCTCGGATGGATTCAGACACCAGATTAGTGAGGAAGAAATGATTGCAAAAATCGGTCCGAAAAATACACCGGATGAGGAAAGTATGAAGGATGGATGTATATATCTTACAGAGCTTGTGAAACAAAGAAAAGAAACAGATAACATTACAGTTGGGTTGATTAAAACTGTTTAAGGTTCATAAGTTATATAAAGGATATGGGAAGGAATTATCATGACTAAAGAAGGTACTGTTTTAGACGGTAAATATGAAATATGGAAAGAGGTTGGTCGAGGCGGTATGTCCATCGTATACCTTGCGAGAGATAACCGACTCAACAAGCAGTGGGCTGTAAAAGAGATAAAAAATGACGGCTCAAAGTCTGCAAAGACATTGCTTAAGGGACTCGAGAGAGAGGCTAACATATTAAAAAATGTTGACCACCCGGTTCTTCCTCGAATTGTTGATATCATAAATCAGGATAATACTATTTATGTTGTTATGGACTTCATCGAGGGTGAAACCATAAGCGACAGACTTAAGAAAGAAGGCGCACAATCACAGGAGCTTGTGGTTGAATGGGGTATACAGCTTGCGGGAGCACTTGATTATCTCCACAACATGAACCCTCCTGTTATATACAGAGATATGAAGCCTTCAAATGTAATGATCAAGCCTGAAGGTGGAGTTAAGCTTATAGACTTTGGTACTGCCAAAGAGTATGACGTTGAAAATAATGCCGATACCACAGCGCTTGGAACAAGAGGATATGCTGCACCGGAGCAGTTTGGTGATAAGCAGGGACGTGGTATATACAATACAGATGCAAGAACGGATATCTACAACTTGGGTGCAACTATGTATCATATGGTTACAGGAAACAATCCATGTGATCCTCCGTATGGTGTACATCCTATAAGAGAGATGAATCCGATGCTTTCATCCGGACTTGAGAAGATACTTCTTAAGTGTACAGAGGATGATCCGGCGAAGAGATATCAGAACTGTTCAGAGCTTATTTATGACCTTGAACATTATACGGAGCTGGATGATTCGTACAAGAAGAAAAATAAGAGAAAGCTTGGATTATTTATAACAACTTCAATACTTACCATAGCAGCCGGTATAACTGCATTTGTCGGATACTCCGGTTTGAAGAAGATAAAGATGGATAATTACAATGCCTACATAGAGGCAGGTAATGACTATAAGGTTGAAGAAGATTATGCAAGCGCTGTAGAGGAATATAAGAAAGCATTTGAGCTTGATGGTACTGATGCAGAGGCATACGACAAATTTATACAGACCTATATAGATGCATCCCATGAGCTTAGAGAGGATGGAACTACACCGCTTGATTTGCAGACAGGATTAAATGTTGTTGCGAACCGTATTAAGTCAGGATATGCAAATGTCGATAAAAACGACGAAGTTTTATACAAGATGGCAATTACATATTTTGATGAATTAAATGATTACAAGACAGCGACAAAATATTTCAACATGATAGACAAGAAGGATAAGAACTTTGGTGAGCTTGCGGATTATTACGGTTCGGTATCACTTATCCTTTCAAGTACATCCGTTAATATAGATGAGTTGCTTGATAAGATAAATGAATTCGCAGAATACAATCAGCGTGAATATACTAATCAAAATGAAAATAAATTTATAAATTATAAGACAATAGGTCAGATATATGCTACATATATCAATACAGAGGGTGTTGCAAAGCAGGCTGAAACGGTAATGACTCAGGCAGTTGAGGATCTGGATGAATATACAGGTACAAAGCTTAACACCAACGATTATTACTATGCTTACTATGATAACCTTTCGGTTATATATGAGCAGCTTGCAAAGATAACTGAAAATGAGTCAGAAGCACATACCTACTATGAAGAGGTTATAGCTTATTGCGATGATTATCTTACAATCCTTGACATAAAGGTTGAGGAAAATGGTGAGATTGGATATGGTGGAGACAATGACAACATATTTAATACAAGCTATTACAACAAGATGATGAAAAAAGCTTACTGCTATGAGCAGATGGGTGAGTATGACAATGCTCTTGCAATCTATAAGGAGCTTGAGGGCGTGCTTGGAACCGGAAATGTACTTAGCGGTAAGGTATATGCCGAGCACCTTGATTACATTTACACCGTATGCGAGGCGGTTAATCAGGATCCTGCATATTGGTCGGATCAGTGTCCGAAGGAATTGGCGGACTTGATCAGCATATATGATGAGGGCTCGAAGGTGCCTTCGATAGACAGTAACAAGACGTGGAAAAAGCGTAAGGATACGGTATCTTCACTTGCAAGCGGAACCTTGAAGAAGCAGGATGAAGAAGAACCGGAAGAAAATACTGAAGCTGACGCAGATGATGCAGCGGATGAAAATGAAGAGATAGGAGAGTGATAGCTATGAAAGACATTTACAATATATGCTTTTATGGCGGTTTAACACTCGCCATAGTATTTCTGATAGTAAGTATAATATTATTTATAGTATTTAAGATCCCTAAGGTAATAGGAGATTTGACCGGAAGAAATGCCCGTAAGGAAATAGCCGAAAAGAAAAACAAAAAGGGCGGAACTCAAAAGAGTGAAAGCAGTAAGATATTAAAGCAGGAGCAGAAAAAATATTACAATCAAAATACCGGTAAGATTACCATTAGAGATTCTGTTACAAACGAAGAAGAAACGACAAAGATTACAAGCAATAAAGAATCTTCACAGGTAATGCCTGAAGAAAGAGAGACAGATATTTTAAGACCGGGAGATGAGGATGACATCTACAAAGCTTCGACAGGCGGTTCAAAGGGTGAGGAAGAGACAACAATCCTCGGCGGTTCGAAGGGCGAAGAGGAAACAACAATCCTTGGCAGCACGAAGGGCAAGACTGATAGCCAAGAAGACGATTTCGATCCTGATGGAGAAACGGATGTCTTAAAAGCGGATGACAGCGCAGACGATGACTTTGATCCTGATGGAGAGACAGATGTTCTAAGAGCACCTGATAGTGATGATGCAGACGATGATTTCGATCCTGACGGAGAAACAGATGTCCTAAGGGCACCTGATGATGGCGACGAAGAAGAAACGGATGTCTTAAGAACGCCGGACGATGAAGAAACCGACATCTTAAAAGCTTCCGATGATGAAGATGCAACAACCGTATTAGCAGGCAAAAAGGACGAAGAAGCAACTACAGTTCTTTCAGCCGATAATATAAAAGATAATAAAAATGACAAGAGATATTTATATGACGTTGTAATTGTTCATACAGAGGAAAGCCTATAGGGAAAGGAGAAAAATCAAAAATGAAAGAAATTTGGAAGAAAACAAGTTTACTTTACAAGATGATTGCCGTGCTACTTACTGTTGTCATGGTAGGTACCACCTTATATTTCCATTTTGATAAGAAGTATGTCGCGAAGGCAGAGGGGGAAGACTCTGTAACATACGAAAAAGTATTTAAGTATAGTGATGGTTCAAAAGCTGATGAACAGGTTGAGTGGACAGCTGACCATACTAAAACAGATGGGGAATATAGATGGAAAATAACTTGTGGCACTAATATCGAAAAAATAAAAATTGATAATGCTGAACATGATAGACTGAATGATGGTGTAATCTACATTGATCAAAATCAGCATACAATAGCATATAAGAAATCAGGTGAAGATTATGGCGAAAATATAATTTTACCAGCAATCGTATTTGACAATGATTCAAGCCTTGAGCTGACTGGAACAGCAACTTTAGATGGAGTGTCAATAGCAACTACAAGTGATTTATGGTGTAATTCAGGGGATGTGTTAGAGGTTATTATTACCTCTGGATACAAACTAACGTCATTAAATATACTTGGTTTAACTGTTGGAAATTTAGATGTAGTAAATGCAACAGATGATGAATATACAGATACAAATACAGGTATTGTAATAACTAAAAACACTAATGCATCAAATTGTATATATACATACACATGTAGATATACTATTTCAGGTGATGTTAATAATACGTTAAATAATAGTATTTATTCAGCATCGGATGAAAAAAATTCTTCAAGTTTGGTTTGTGAAGGATTAAGATATGATCAAACAAAACCTACAATTTCAGTTGGAACATTAGATCAAAGTATTTGGCATAACGAGAACAGTATTTCTTTTGAAATAAAGTCGGGAGATAGTACAGTTATTGAATCGGATTTATCAACTGTAACAGCTAAAGTAAATGGTAATTACGCAACAATTACCCATGGTTCAGGTGATGAATATACAATTTCAAACATAGAAAATGGGTCAAATACAATAGTTATTACTGCTACAGATACCGCTGGAAATGTAAATAATGAATCAGATGGAACATTTACATTTAACGTAGATACAGAAAATCCATCTATTTCTTCTTTGGCTGTTGAAGGAAGAACCGATGAAGGCTTTGTTAAACTTAATAATAGCGATGATGTTGGATTAAGCGGTGTAGCATCTGATACAACATCAGGTGTTGCGAAACTTCATGTAACCGGAACAAAGGATAGTATAGATATAACAGCGGTTGATATTCCTATTGCAACTGTAGAAAATGGAACATGTAATTATTCGTTTAATTTGAGCAATGTATTAAATCCTGGAGGAGCAGGTGAAGCATTATCAGGTCATACCTATGATGGAACATATACTTTGAATGTATTTCCTTATGATGCGGCTGGAAATAATGCTGTAACAATATATACCACCAATACATTTACATTAGACACAATTGATCCTGTGTTAAATGAAGTAATTCTCCAAAGACATGCAGTTGGAGCTGAAGCAGATGTTTGGCAGACTGTTACTGAAGCAGACCTAACTAATGGTAATTATTTAGTTAATAGGGTTTTATTTGACGGTTTAAGATTTAAAATCAAAGCAACAGATACTAATTTCTCGACATTAAAGATTAATGATGAAAATGGTGAAAAGAAAAGCTTTACATTTACTGAGGCTGATGGAGAAGGATTTTATGTATATACTGTTCCTTTTGCTTCAATTAATACAGCTTCAATGATTTCCCTTACTGCTGTCGTCGAAGATAAGGCGGGTAATTCAGTATCGCAGGCACTTACACCTATTAAAGAAATTGATTCTGCTATAATTGCAAATCTTAAATCAATAAAATATAATGGTACATCAATTGCTGCAGATATAGAGGCAGGAGATGATATATCAAATTATTTTGAAAATAAAAATTATAAAGGAATTTATACAATTTCTTTACAGGCAACATCAGGTTACGATATAAGTAATGTTACATTATATAAAGGTACTGATATATATTATTCATACAGCGGCACTGATGTTGGGAATTCGAATAATGATGTAACGGGCTTATATACAACAGGGGAACTCTCATTTGTTCTTCCTATAGGCACAGAAAACCAATTGTTAAGTGTTATGAGTATTAAAATTGAAGATTCAAATGGAAGGACTAAAAGTATAGCTCTTGGAGATTTACTTTATGACAATACTCAGCCGGTAGTTGAAAATAACGGTGTATTAAATTCCAATACATGGTATCAGGAATATCCGCTTAATTACTCACTTGTTTCCGGCAAAAGTGCTGTAGAGTCTGCACTTGAAAATGCAAGTTATACTATAGATGGTGGTGCAGCAACCGCAATTGAGATAGATGGAACACATAGCAAGGATGGTCAATCTATAAATGTTCCTGAATCTACATCACTTGTAGGAACAAAGATTGTATTTGATGCAAAAGATAAAGCTGATAATACCATAGATACTTCAACAAATCAGATATATGTTAAAGTCGACAAAACTAATCCTACTGTAGCAGATATTAAGGTAAACGGTGAGGCTGTAGATGAAAGTATAGTTATAGCAGGTACACCACAGCTTACATCAAACATAACCGATAACCTTACTGTTAAGGATTATTCTGTATCGGTTAAGTACAACGATGAGATGTATGTAGAAGATTACCATGTCTCAGTAGAAAAGGATGCATCACAAGAGAGTATAAGCCACACCTTACAGCAGGTTCTTGGAAGTAAAGAGCTTAAGGATGGTAAATATACAGTAAGCATTTCAGCAAGAGATAAGTCTGAAAGAAGTTCCAATGTCGCATCAACCACATTTATAGTTGATAACACAGCTCCTATAGTAACTGCAAATATCTTAAGCGGAACTACAGGCAAGAACAACGGATATTATAATTCAGACGTTGTTGTAAGACTTACATGTAAAGATAACAACTTTAATCCTGCTGCTATGTCAGTTACTGACAATGGTTCAGCTATAAGTGCTGATTGGAAAACCGGAAATGATATGTATTATGCAGATGTAACGCTTTCAGCAGAGGGCTTACATAATATAAGAATTTCAGGAAATGATAAGGCCGGAACATCAGCGCAGGCTAAACAGGTTACATTTACAATTGATAAGACTGTACCTACAGTTTCACTCCTTGTAAATGGCGGACAGATTTATAATGAGAGTAGAGGAACCTTAAATCTTACAGGACCTCTTACCTTTACAGCTTCAGTTTCTGACACAAATGAGGATGCGGGAGATTTGAGAGTTCAGGTTATAAAGACTGTACCTGATACCGCAACTACAACTTCAGAGTTCCTTCCAACAGGAGAAAGAACCTTCACATTTGCTGATGAAGCAGATTATGTGATAAATATATTTGCAATTGATAAGGCCAATAACCAGGGTCCAACCAGAACCATAAGCTTCAGAGTTGATACCACTGCACCACAGCTTACTATAACAGGTGCCGGTGGAACAGCAGCAAGTGCAACCTCAGTCAGCTTCAATATTACAGAAGCATTTTGGTCAGATGCAAAGGGAACAGTAGAGATATATCGTAAGGCCGGTGATGGTGTGGATGAGGCACTTTATAAAACACTCACTATCTCGCCTACACAGAGAGCTTACTCATTGTCAGAGCTTTTGAGAGAGTCAGGAATATACAGATTTGAATTCACTGCCGACGACAAGGTTGGTCATACAGCTACTACAAGCCAGAAGATTACAGTGGATGTCAATAAACCGGAGATAACACTTTCGGGAGTCAATAATTATGATTCAACAGATGGTGCAGTAAGTATATCTGCAATAATAAAAGATGAGTTTTATGCAAGCAAGAAGGTTTCCATACAGGGTACCAGAACAGATGCCGCCGGCAAGAAGACCGCGCTTTCCTTCTCACCGTTTGCAGCAACTGCCAATCCTACGACCATAAATGATACATTTAGCGAAGAAGGAATATATGATATAACATTGACTGCAACCGATATAGCAGGAAATGTAACTTCAAACAGTGTTCATTTCACTATCGATACTTCAGATCCTGTTATAGGCGATTTGTCAATGTATGATGGCAAGACCTTCAATGCTAAGTCCTTTGAGGATATCGGACTTGATATCGACCTTGATGAAATCGTATCAGACCTTACCGTATGTCAGGTGCGTATGTACTTAAACGGTAGTGAGTATGATGGAATTTCAGAGATTGAGGATGGTTCATATACACTTCTTATCACAGCAGAGGATGAGCTTGGTCATACAAGTGAAAAGAGTGCAACCTTTGTCCTTGATACCAAGGAGCCGATATTTATCGTAACCGGTGTTGAGGATGGAGAGGTAAGAAATGACAGCTACAGCATAGAGGTTTCCTTACAGCTTGATGAGGATACACTTGAAGAGGTTAAGTTAAATGATACAGTTATTACTGTTAAAAACAATGTAGCTTCCTTAAGTGTTTCCGATAAGGGAGAGTATAAGCTATACATGAAGGCTACTGACGAGGCAGGAAATGAAGCAGAGCAGACCATTACATTTACCTTTGGTGAAGAGCAAAAAAGTGTTACAACAGCTGTGTCAGATGCAGTTGAAAAGGCCGCCAGCCACTGGTGGATATGGGCTATAGTAGTAGCAGCTATACTCGCAGTTGGAGGATTAATATTCTTTATTCTTAAGAGAAGAAAAGAAGACTAATTGACAAAATGTAATTTATGGTATAAGTTAATCGGAGGATTAAGATTTCTTAGTCCTCCGATTTTTGTAAAGGAGTGTGGATATAAATGGGACTTCCTACTAATATTAATACACTACTTAAAGGCAATGTTGTTGAATGGGCAAGAATTGAATTTAAGGCATCTTGGAAACCGGAAGAGTCTTTGAAAACTATTTGTAGCATTTCCAAATGGTCTTGGTGGTGATGTGATAGATGAACAAACATTTAAAGGCCCCATAGATCAGCAGTTGAGGGATGCACTTAGATATATAAAAAATTCATACATAAAAAGAAAAATAATTAAGCGCCCTGATAGGGCTGAAGCTGATCACATTTATAATTATCCATATGCTGCCGTAGAAGAAGCACTTGCAAATGCTGTTTATCACAAAGCGTATGATGAGCGTGAACCGATTGAGGTCAGGATTGATGATGAAAAAATAGAAATATTGAGTTTTCCGGGGCCTGTAAGGTCGGTTACAAAAGAACAACTAAAGAGTTATAAGGTAACTAATCGAAGATATCGAAATAGGCGGATTGGAGAGTTTTTGAAAGAATTACATTTAACTGAAGGCAGAAATACCGGATTCAAAAAGATTATTGATTCAATAATAGATAATGGTTCTCCTATGCCTGAATTTGAGACGGATGATGACCATTCTTATTTTATCAGCAGAATTTTTATACATAAGGAGTTTAGAAACGAAAATGATATTTTAAATTCAAAAAATGAGCCTGATAAAACGAAAAATGAGGTTTTGGAATCAAAAAATGAGCCTGATAAAACGAAAAATGAGGTTTTGGAATCAAAAAGTGAGCCTAATAAAACGGAAAATGAGCCTGATATAAAAAAAATAATGGAATTTTTTAGCTCAATGAAAAGTAAAAAAGTAGAAAAAATTATAAGAGAAATTTTGCGCAATGAAAACGTTACAATACCTGAAATAGTTGAAAATACTAAAATTCCAAGATCTACGATTAACAGATATATTTCAGATCTAAAAGAGAAAGAAATAATTAAGCGAGAGGGTACGTCGAGAAATGGAAAATGGATTGTGTCAAAAAAGATATTAGGAGAAGATTAAATGTTTCAAGCAGTAGTTTTTGATATGGACGGAGTAATCTTTGATACCGAAAAGCTGTATCGGAGATTTTATATGGAGGAGGGTGCCAAGAGAGGTGTGCCTTCAGACATAATGACAAAAGCCTGTGAGGCGATTGCTGGTGGTACAAAGTTTGACAATAAGCCGAGATTTGAGGCGATAGTCGGACGTGACATAGAATACCTTGAGTTTCGTGACAGAGTCATGGAAAACTTTGAAAAGTATGTATATGAAAATGGCGTTGAGATGAAGGACGGAGCGCTTGATACACTTGAATACTTAAAGGAGCACAATATAAAAACAGCACTTGCCACATCTACGATGGAGGAACGTGCAAAAAGATATCTTACTTCAAGAGATATGAATAAATATTTTGATAAATTTATCTATGGCGATATGGTAGAACACAGCAAGCCTGATCCGGACATTTATCTTAAAGCCTGCGCAGCACTAGGTGTAGAAACACCTAAGGCGATAGCAGTTGAGGACTCTATAAACGGCATAGTGTCAGCCGGACGAGCCGGCATGTATCCCGTCATGGTAATCGACCTGATACAACCAAACGAAGTCACAGCCCAATATGCAAAACAGGTGTATGAAAATATAAAAAAAATATGCGATTTAATTTAAATTATATAGTATATAAAATAATTGAATTTATAGAGGTTGCATACCGAATACTGTCCTAAAAGTTTACGGATATTCGAATATGATAAGTCCATAAGCAGGTACTTTGAAAACGCCGGCACTTAGCCCTTTGTATGCCAATTTTAATTAGCTTTACGAAGAAAAGATTTGATTATAATTGGCATACAAAGAGCTTAGTACCGCTGCGTTTGAGAGTAGCGGGAGCGTGCCTGCGATGGACTTAATCATATTGGAATATCCAAAAAAAGAGAAAGTAGATTGTATTCGGTATGCAACCGAAAAAGAAAGGAAATATTATGAATCTTTTATTTGTAATTTTGAAAAAAGCCAATCTGGTCAACGAGCTTTGCAAGGAGCTTGCCGAAAATGGGGTACATGGCGGAACCATACTTGATGGTGTGGGTATGGCAAGTATAATTGAAAAGATGGATGACCTTCCTATGTTCAGTATGCTCAAGTCCATACTTGCGGATGATGATGAGCATGAGACCGTCAAGACCATGCTTTTTGTAATGGATGATGCAGAGATGGAAAAAGCCAAGGAAGTAATAAGAGAGGTTGTCGGTCTTGATGAGCCTAACACAGGTATTATGTTTGCGGTACCTGTACTATTTGTAGAAGGACTTGGTGCATAAAAATGGGACTGAATACTCTTACAAATATTGCAATAATGCTATTTGCGGCACTTATCGCAGGAAAGATAGTTAAAAAATTAAAATTACCTAACGTAACCGGTTATCTGGTAATCGGACTTCTTATCGGACCAAATTGTATCAGCCTTTTATCGCAGGATTTTTTGGACAGCGTGTCTATAATATCCGAGGTTGCTCTTGGCTTTATAGCATTTTCCATAGGAGCAGAATTTAAGATTTCTTTTTTAAAGAAGATAGGAAAGGCACCTATAGTTATAGGAATCACAGAGGGACTTGGTGCAGTTGTAGTTGTAGATACAGTCATGCTTTTGTGTGGATTTGATGTAACCTTTGCACTTGCGATGGGGGCTATAGCCTCAGCTACGGCAGCGGCATCTACACTTATGATAGTGAAACAGTACAAGGCTAAGGGGCCTGTGACACAGACGCTTTTGCCGGTGGTTGCTCTGGATGATGCAGTTGCGCTTATGGCATTTGGTATTTCCATGGCCGTTGCCAATGTTATAAGAGCACATGGCAAGGTTTCATTTGCAAGGCTTATGCTTGAACCGTGTATAGAACTTCTCGGAGGTATAGCTTTCGGCATAATACTTGGTTTAATTATGACATTACTTGTTAAACTCTATACCGGCAGAGGCAACAGACTTGCAGTAACGATAATGATGATATTTGTATGTCTGGGTGTATCGGATGAAGTAGGTTTTTCTTCACTTCTTGCCTGCATGATGCTTTCGACTACATTTGTCAATTTATCAAAGTTTAGTGATAAGATTTATGAACCGGTTGACAGGATTACTCCGCCTATATATATGATGTTTTTTATTATTTCGGGTGCATCACTGGATGTAACGGTTATCACGACTGTAGGAGTTGTGGGTTCAATCTATGTTATCGGAAGGGTTATCGGAAAGTATCTCGGTGCATCCTTTGGCGCAAGGATTACCAAAGCTCCAAAGCCAGTTATCAAATGGCTTGGACTTACACTTATACCTCAGGAGGGTGTTGCAATCGGTCTTGCTTCATCGGCAGCGGCTACTCTTCCTGATTACGGCGGTAAGATAAAGACCATAGTTTTGTGTGGTGTTGTAATTTACGAGCTGCTTGGACCGGTTATAACCAAGATTGTATTAAAGAAAGCAGGAGAGATTACGGCATAAAAAAATTTACTTCGCATATATTTATTTTAGCAGATAAATATATGGAGGTGGTTTGGTGTCAGTAGCAGGCAGACTTGTAAATGTTTTAAGAGCTCTTATAATATCGTATCTTGTCACCGGCATACTTTTGCTGGGTATAGCATTTTTGATGTATAAGCTGGGACTTGACGAAAGCAAGGTAAATGTTGCGATTACGCTTACCTATATTCTTTCGAGTGCTGTAGGTGGTATAGTTATAGGTAAGAGCATGAAAGAAAAAAAGTATATCTGGGGACTCTTGCTTGGAGCACTTTATGTAGGAGTTATACTTATAGCATCCCTTCTGATCTCACATGGTGAAAATGTCATAGCTGCAAAGGGATTAAGCACTATTATTTTGTGCCTTTGCGGTGGAACTTTGGGAGGAATGATTAGCTGAAAAAATAGCTTTTCTTTATAAAAAAGTTATGATATAATACACGTTAGCTGTAGCATCCGATAGGAGGCTATGATAAAAGGAATAATATATTACAGAAAAACTTAGGAGGATATAAGGATGAAGAGAATCAAGACTTTAACAGATAAGACATTAAACAGCACTGTAGTTAAGGGTGGTTGTGGCGAGTGCCAGACTTCCTGCCAGTCAGCTTGCAAGACTTCCTGCACAGTTGGTAACCAGAGCTGCGAGAATAAATAATAGAAGATAATACATAATATCCTGGTGCAGATGCATTTAAATATTTTGATTTATTTGAAGATTTATGCACTAATTAAAGGGGATTATCTTGGATAGTCCTCTTTAGTTGCGTTATTAAAAGAGCAAATAATTTGTTAGGAGTACCACAGATGGTTTATCAGTATATCAACAACGGATACTATATCGTTCTTGATGTATGCAGCGGCTCGGTTCATGTGGTGGACGAGCTTGTGTATGATATGATTGCCATGTATGAGAAGATGGATAGAAAAGCCATAGCCTCCGCAATCATTGAAAAGTACGGTGATAAATATTCGGAATATGACATCTATGAGGCCTACTCTGATATAGAAGAGTTAAAGGACAGCGGACAGCTTTTTACCGAGGATGTATATAAGGATGTCATAATTGATTTTAAAAAGCGAAAAACAGTGGTCAAAGCCTTGTGCCTTCATATAGCGCATGATTGTAACCTCGCCTGTAAGTACTGTTTTGCGGATGAAGGTGAATATCATGGACAAAAGCGTGAGCTTATGAGCCTTGAGGTAGGAAAAAAGGCGATTGACTTTCTTATAGAAAATTCCGGAAACAGAGTCAATCTTGAAGTCGATTTCTTTGGCGGTGAACCGCTTATGAACTTCGACGTTGTTAAAAAGATTGTCGAATACGGTCGAAGTAAGGAAAAGGAATTCAATAAGAACTTCCGGTTTACGCTTACCACCAACGGAGTTTTGATAGATGATGATGTAATTGAATTTTGCAATAAGGAAATATCCAATGTTGTTCTTAGCCTGGATGGCCGTAAATGTATCAACGACCTTATGCGCCCTACCAGAAACGGAAAGGGAAGCTACGACATAATAGTTCCTAAGTTTAAGAAATTTGTCGAAAAACGCGGAGATAAGAGCTACTATGTAAGAGGTACATTTACAAGAAATAACATCGACTTCTTTAAGGATTTTGAAGAAATGGCTGACTTAGGCTTCGATGAGATTTCCATAGAGCCGGTGGTTGCGGCACCGACAGAGGATTATTCCATCAGAGAAGAGGATCTGCCGCAGATATTTGAAGAATATGATAAGCTGGCTTTGGATATCATAGATAGATATAAGAAGAAAAAACCTGTTACATTTTTCCATTATATGCTGGATTTAAACGGAGGACCTTGTGTTTACAAGAGACTTTCAGGCTGTGGCTCGGGAACGGAGTACCTGGCGGTTACGCCTCAGGGTGAGCTTTATCCGTGTCATCAGTTTGTTGGTATAGATGGTTTTAAGCTTGGAACCGTATTTGACGGAATAGATAATCAGGATGTAGTAAATGAATTCAAGCTTTGTAATGTATATGCCAAGGATAATTGTAAGGATTGTTTTGCAAGATTTTACTGCAGCGGCGGATGTGCTGCGAATTCTTACCTTTATAGTGGCGGTATACTTGATACATATGACATCGGCTGTAAGATGCAGCGAAAACGTGTCGAATGTGCAATAATGATAAAGGCTGCGTTAGCCGATTTAGAAGAGGAGTGTAAAGATGAAGAAAGCTAAAAGAGATGCTGTAATTAAGCTGCTTGTATTTTTGCTTTTACTTGCAGGAGCAATTTACATGGCAGTTGCAGGAGTAGGAAAGGAAAGAACAGGTAAGGCAGAGGATATTCCTTTAGGTCTTGACCTTCAGGGTGGACTTAGTGTTACCTATCAGATAGTGGATAGTAAGCCAAGCGATGAAGAAATCGACGCTACAATCGACAAGCTTCAGCGAAGAGTCGACGAGTACAGCAGCGAGGGTGAGGTTTACAAGGAAGGTGACGACAGAATCACTGTCGAAATACCTGTCGATACTTCAAAGTATGACGCTCATGATATACTGGATGAACTCGGCCAGCCGGGACAGCTTTTGTTCTTAGATGAAACAAATTATGCTTACTGGTCACAGGGACTTGACTATGAGGCAGCTCTTACAGGTTCTGATGTTAAGGAAGCTAATCCGGCAACTGATACAAGTGATGCTACAGGTATCAGAGAATATCTGGTTCAGCTTCAGTTTACAGATGAGGGTGCTGAGAAATTTGCTGATATCACATCTGCAAATGTTGGAAATATAATTTATATCATTTATGATGGTGCTGTAGTAAGCGCACCAAGAGTTAAGACTGCTATCACAGGTGGTAATGCAGTTATAGACGGTATGGCTGATTATGATGAAGCAGAGAGACTTGCTTCAACCATCAAAATTGGTGCACTTCCTCTTGAGCTTTCACAGCTTCAGTATAACATCGTAGGTGCTAAGCTTGGTAGAGAAGCTATTTCTACAAGCCTTATGGCAGGTGCAATCGGTTTCGGCCTTGTATGTCTACTTATGATTATACTTTACCTTTTACCGGGCTTACTTGCTTCAGTTGCACTTGTTTCATATATCGTTCTTATGCTTCTCGTGCTTAGCGTAAGAACTGTTACACTTACCCTTCCGGGTATCGCAGGTATCATCCTTTCAATCGGTATGGCAGTTGATGCAAATGTCATCATCTTTACCCGTATCAGAGAAGAGATAGCAGCCGATAAGGGTGTAAGAAATGCAGTTGATGCCGGATTCAATAAGGCTCTTTCAGCAATTCTTGATGGTAACATAACAACACTTATAGCAGCTTTCGTATTGATGCTTCTTGGTAAAGGTAGTATCAAGGGATTTGCTACAACTCTTATGATAGGTATTATTCTTTCAATGTTTACAGCTATCGTTATTACCAAACTTCTTCTTAAAATAGTTGTTGACCTTGGACTTACAAACAAGAAATTATACGGTTCGGCTAAACCGCCTAAGAAGGTTAACTATATAAAGATTTCAAGAGTTTGTATAGTTATTTCACTTATAGTTATAATCGGAGGAATTATATTCCTTCCTGTCAATAAATCAAGAAAGGGTTCTGCCCTTAACTACTCACTCGAATTTACCGGTGGTACTTCAACTACCGTTACCTTTGAGGGTGATGAGGTATATGACCTTGCAAAGGCAGAAACAGAAGTTGTTCCTGTAATTACAGATGCAACCGGTATATCAGCAGGAAGCATCCAGATTCAGACAGTTGAGGATAGTAACCAGGTAATCTTTAAGACTTCAGAACTTACAGAAGAACAGGCTGCCAGCATGGAAAAGGCAATTAAAGATAATTTTGAGGTTTCTGAAATCAGTGAGCAGAGCATAAGCTCAACCATAAGCGGTGAGATGAAGAAGGATGCCGTAATAGCAATCATCATTGCATCAATCCTTATGCTTATCTACATTGCAATCAGATTCTCAGACTTAAGATTTGGTGCATCTGCAGTGCTTGCACTTATTCATGACGTTATGGTTGTATTTGCAATCTATGCAGTTGCAAGACTTTCAGTTGGTAATACATTCATAGCATGTATGCTTACAATCGTTGGTTACTCAATCAATGCAACCATCATCATATTTGACCGTATCCGTGAAAATATGAAGATTATGGATAGAAATGTAGAGCTTGAAGAAGTAGTTAATACAAGTGTCGCACAGACTCTTACAAGAAGTATCTATACTTCACTTACCACCTTTATCATGGTACTTGTACTCTTCATTATGGGTGTACCTGCACTTAAAGAATTTACATTTACCCTTATGGCAGGTATCGTCTGTGGTGCTTACTCATCAATCTGCATCACAGGTCCAATGTGGTACTTCTTCAAGAAGCACATCGGAAAGAAGAAGGAAGAGACTGCGTAAGACTAGGTCGGCAGGATATAAAGGGTGTAACTGCCGGAAGTAGCTTGGTTTAAGTGTGCTTATGCTTCTTTCCCTTGTAGGTATAGTTGGAATGAATTTAAAGAAGAGGGATAGATTCTAAAACTTTTGGCTCAGACGAGTTTATGAAAAAAACAGGCTTGGTTAGTTTTGATACTAACCAAGCCTGTACTATTATTGCTTTTCTTTAAGAAGTTTTTTTAATCTTTCAATTTCGGCGTCTTTTTTGTCGAGTTCAGCATCTTTCTTGCCAAGTTCAGCATCTTTCTTGTCAAGTTCAGCCTTCTGACTGTCAATCTCGGCCTTCAGTTCGTCGATCATATAGACCACAGTATTCTTATCAAGCTCGGACAATAACTTTGAATACATATTCATCAACCTTTCAGTGTTAAGACACATTTCATAAATATCGGTATATAAATCTCTAAAGTACGGCCTATAGCGTAATAGTACCTCAATTAACTCGGGTTCATCTACGCTTAAAAACATAAGCCATTCTTCAAGCCTGCTATGTAACAGCTCGTCACCTGATAATAGCTTATTTTCTAAACCGTTACGTGCTTTATCAATTCTATTTTGCAGGATATCCCTGAAGTTGTCAAGTGATATAAAGATGAAATTCTGCAAAAGGTTGACCTTAACTCCGGTGTCAAATATGGTTTTTGATTTATGTATGTAATAATCCTTTGCGGCTCTCAATTCTGCCGGACTTTCCTCAAATATTACTATGGTATATACAGGCATTATATTACTGTAGTTAAATTTTTTACCATCCTTATCGCGTACACGCTTGTATTCCCGAAGCAACAGATCTGCTGAATAGCAGGATGCCCTTGCGCCCGGAAATGTATAGCCTATCTTTTGTATCTCGACATTTACAAGACTTCCGTTTTCAAGACGGACAAGGATATCGGTTAAAATTAAATTGCCTTCAGAAGATATCCGGGCACCTTCATTTGGAATAACCGATATAATTTCAACCGTTTCACCCATAATGGATGAAAGCTGATCGTCAAGCCTTGACTTGTCGTACTCAACATTAAATACTTCTTTAAAAAACGGGTCGTAGCATATTTTAAGACCACGTTCTCCTGTGCAGTAGTCGAGAAAAATGTTTTGCTCGTCCTCTGTCCAAGTATCAAAAATAGATTTAAGATTAGTATTTTGACTAATCTCATTTATAATAGTTTCCCTGTCTCTTATCATAGGGAAATGTTCTTTTAAATTTGACATAAGATAAATCACCTTCTTACTATTAATAGTAGTAGTGTTTAGAGACCCTCTCCAAGGTCTATCTATCTTAACTGATTATTGTAAAATTAAATGAGTGTTAAAAGAAAACCAAAGATTATTACGCCCGCTTACCATTATGGCATAAAATATTTTTTGGGATTGTGTAGTATTTGAAAATAATAGTTATATATGATGTTATGTACTTCGTTAGAAAATTAAATATAAAAAATAATCACATATAAAGACTATCATTATAAATACAAAAAGGCAAGATTAAATTTTGCACATTTGTATCCGATCGGAGACATTTTAAAGTAAAAAACGAGAAAAATGGTGTAATTTAGAGGGATAATTAACCAAGAAAATTTTTCTGACCGAATAAACACGAAAATCGACCGAAGCATTTAATTTTTTATATGTACAGAGTCGACAAAAGAAATATGGAATGTGAAATCTTTATTAATGTAATCTTGCAAATATTTGTTTACTTGTCTGTTTAAAATTATTATAATGTAGGTATGTTTGTTTTAGGTTAGGAGCATGGCATTATGCAAGAAAAGTGGACTATATACGGTAAGAGAGCGGATTTTAATGAGATAGGAAGAAAATTTAATATAGATCCGGTTGTAGCCAGAGTTATCAGAAACAGGGATGTGGTTGATGACGAGGAGATTCGAAGATATCTTTATCCTCGCGTGGAGGATACACATGCACCGGCACTTATGAAGGATATGGATAAGGGATGCCGGATAATGATTGAAAAGATACGTGAAGGAAAAAAGATAAGAATCGTATCTGATTATGATGTGGATGGAATAATGTCCAACTTTGTTCTATATAAGGCGCTTATTGAGGCAGGTGCGGATGTAAGCTACGAGATCCCTGACAGGATGTTGGATGGTTATGGAATAAATACAAGGATAATTGAGGAAGCTAAAGAATCCGGTGTCGATACCATAATTACATGTGATAATGGTATAGCTGCATTTGAAGCAGTTGCACGCGCAAAAAAATTAGGTATGACGGTCATAGTTACCGATCATCATGAGGTTCCGTTTGAATTTGATGAAAATGGAGAAAAGAAATACAGCTATGTTTCTGCAGATGCAGTTATAGATATAAAGCAGCCGGGATGTGGGTATCCTTTTAAGGAAATATGCGGAGCGGTTGTAGCATATAAGTTTATAAGAAGAATGCACGAGCTTATGGACATTACTTGGGAGGATGAGGACAAGTATATAGAAATGCTTGGACTTGCTACAGTCTGTGATGTTATGTCTCTTAAGGATGAAAACAGATACTATGTAAAAAGAGCACTTGAAAAAATCAAAGATACGGATAATGTCGGACTTAAGGCATTGATTAATGTAAATGGTTTGACAGAAAAAAAGATTAATACATATGATTTTGGGTTCGTTCTCGGACCATGCTTCAATGCTACAGGAAGACTGGAGAGTGCTAAGACAGGACTTTCTCTTTTGCTTTCTGAGGATGAAGAGTATGCTGTCAAAGAGGCTGCGAGAATAAAAGAAATAAATGTTGAACGCAAAAGTATGACGGAAAATGGTACAAAGCAGGCATTTGAAATAGTTGAAAAGGAATTAAAAGATGATATAATTCTTGTTATATATATTCCCAGTTTACATGAGAGTCTTGCAGGTATAGTTGCAGGAAAGGTAAAGGAAAAGTATCATAAGCCGACACTTGTTTTTACGGATGGAGAAGGTGGATTTTTAAAAGGCTCAGGCCGATCCATCGAAGAGTATAATATGTTTGAAGAATTAAGTGCCATAAAGGAGCTTTTTATAAGGGTCGGTGGACATCAGATGGCAGCAGGTTTTTCGATTGAAAAAGATAAGCTTTCCGAGCTTAGAAAAAAATTAAATGAAAATCAAAAACTTACAGAGGATGATCTTGCGTATAAGGTACATTTGGATGCAGCTATGCCATTTTCATATATAACGGAAGAACTTATAAAAGAGCTTGATTTGCTTGAACCATACGGAAAAGATAATCCAAGGGCTTTATTTGGACAGGCGGGTCTTGGTGTTGTCAATATAAGATTTATGGGTGAAAAGAATCAATTTGGCAGGCTTACTCTTCAGGATAAGAACGGTTTTAGAATTAATGCAGTGGATTTTGATATTAATTCTTTCATAGAAAGCATAAAAATGTGGTTTGGAGAGCAGGAATGTGATAAAATGCTAAAAGGACAGCCAAATAACGTTAAGATAAATGTTGCATATCATCCGGAACTTAATTATTATAATGGTAAAACTTATATTCAGATAAGGCCGGAAAGATATCAGAAAGCATGAGGAGGAAAAAATGAAAGACATCAAAGACTATATTACAAGCATACCTGATTTTCCGAGTGAGGGTATAATATTCAGAGACATTACAAGTGTTCTTGAAAACGAAGAGGGCTATTCTCTTGCAATTGATGAGATGAATAAGTTCCTTGATGGAGTTGATTATGATGTTATTGCAGGAACCGAATCAAGAGGATTCATATTTGGCGCACCTCTTGCTTATATCAATAAAAAGAGTTTTGTTCCTGTAAGAAAGAAGGGCAAGCTCCCAAGAGAAACTATAGAGAGAAGCTATGAGCTTGAGTATGGAACAGCTACCATAGAGATACATAAGGATGCTATCAAGCCGGGTGATAAGGTGGTTTTGGTTGATGACCTTATAGCTACAGGCGGAACCATAGAGGCTGCTGCAAAGCTTATCGAGGAGCTTGGCGGTGAGGTGGTTAAGATGGTATTTTTGATTGAGCTTATCGACCTTAGGGGAAGAGAAAAACTCAAGGATTATAAGATTGACTCGGTTGTTCAGTATGAAGGCGAGTAAGTGTATCAGGGTAAGGAGCGTGATACTATGGCAGAGGAAGTTAAAGAGATGACAACTAAATTAGCACATAGTACATTGAAAAATGACCTTAGCACGCCGAGTGATTTTACACCACCGGAGGAGCTTTATGAACAGCTTAAGGAAACTGTTTTGAAGTATCATCCTTCCGATGATTTAACTATTATCGAAAAGGCTTATAAGGTGGCGGATAAAGCACATGAAGGTCAAAAACGTAAGTCGGGTGAACCGTATATCATTCACCCTCTTTGTGTTGCTATAATTTTGGCTGAATTGGAACTGGATAAAGAAACCATAGCTGCCGGCCTTTTGCATGATGTTGTAGAGGATACGGTTATGACCAGCGAGGAAATTTCCAAAGAATTTTCACCGGAGATTGCACTTTTGGTGGATGGTGTTACAAAGCTTACCCAATTGGATTTGTCACAGGATAAAATAGAGGTACAGGCTGAAAACCTAAGAAAGATGTTTTTGGCTATGGCCAAGGATATTAGAGTTATTCTTATAAAGCTTGCCGACAGACTTCATAATTTAAGGACTCTTCAGTATCAGTCACCGGCAAAGCAGATAGAAAAATCGCGTGAGACCATGGATATATATGCACCGCTTGCGCATAGGCTCGGTATATCCAAAATCAAGATTGAACTGGATGATTTATCCATGAGATATCTCTATCCGGATGTATATGAAAATCTCAAGGAAGAGATTGCAAATTATGTCTCGGCAGGTGAGGAATTTATCAATCATATGGTTGATGAAGTAAGTAACTATATGAAGGAGGCCGGCATAGAGGCAGAGGTTGACGGAAGAGTCAAGCATTTATTCAGTATATATAAGAAGATGGTTACACAGGAGAAAACTCTTGACCAGATTTATGATATACATGCCATAAGAATCAAGGTTGAAAATGTAAGGGATTGCTATGCAGCGCTTGGTATAATCCATGAAAAATACAAGCCTATACCGGGACGATTTAAGGATTATATTGCCATGCCTAAATCCAACATGTATCAGTCACTTCATACTACACTTATCGGTCCTGAGGGTAAACCGTTTGAGATTCAGATAAGAACCTATGAAATGCACAGGACTGCAGAATACGGTATCGCTGCACATTGGAAATACAAGGAGGGCGGCAATTCCAAGGAGTCAGAAGAAAAGAAACTCAGCTGGTTAAGACAGATACTTGAGTGGCAGACGGATACAACCGATAATAAGGAATTTGTAAGTGCAATAAAGACGGATTTAAATATTTTTTCCGATCAGGTTTATTGCTTTACACCTGCAGGTGATGTAAAGAATCTGCCTAAGGGTTCGACACCGATTGACTTTGCATATATCATCCACACAGCTGTCGGTAACAAGATGGTGGGAGCAAGGGTAAACGGTAAACAGGTTCCTATAGAAACCGAGCTTCACAACGGAGACCGTGTTGAGATTATTACTTCACAAAATTCCAAGGGTCCGAGCCTTGATTGGTTAAATGTCGTTAAAAGTACTCAGGCTAAGACTAAGATTAACCAGTGGTTCAGACTTGAAAATAAAGAAGACAATATGCAAAAGGGACGTGATGCCATAAATGCATATTGTAAGTCAAAGGGTATTGTTGCTTCTGATATTATGAAGCCTGAATTTATGGACAGGGTTTTAAAGAAGTACAATTTTGCAAATTGGGATGCTCTTTTGGCAAGTATAGGCCATGGCGGCATCAAAGAAGGACAAATAGTTAATCGTCTTCAGGAAGAGTATAAAAATGAACTCGCCAGAAAGGTTACCGAAGATGATATAGTTGAAAAGATAAATACCCCGGGACGTTCAACCAAGAATAGCCGTGAGGGAATTATCGTTAAGGGAATAGATGATGTAGCCGTGAGATTTTCACAGTGCTGTGCTCCGGTTCCGGGAGATGAGATAGTAGGATATATAACCAGAGGAAGAGGTATATCCATTCACAGAACTGACTGTATCAATATTCTTTGCATGAGTGAGCTTGACCGTGAGAGACTTATCGAGGCGGAATGGGCACAGGATCAGGGTCAAAGCACTAATCTCTATACCGCAGAGATTAATGTATATGCGGTGGAAAAGCAGGGACTTGTATTTGCACTTACCAAGATATTTAATGAGGAAAATATCAATCTGACCGGATTAAATGTACGTCTCAGCAAGCAGGGTAAGGCTACTATATCAGTCAAGTTTGATATACATTCCAAGGATCAGCTTATGAAGATAATTTCCAAGGTAAGAAATATCGAGGGAGTTATCGATATCGAAAGAACCACGGGGTAGTTAAGCAGGTGAACCGGTTATAAACAAAGTCGCAGGCTTACCAATAGTCCGGTAATATAGAAAGGAAAAAACATGGCTAATATTATTACGGTTACAAATGTGCTGGGACCGCTTGCAACCAATTGCTATATGGTTGTCAATACCGATACCAGAGAGGCACTTATTGTTGACCCTGCCGATAAGGCGGATTTTATCATAAAAAGATGTAAGGAACAGCAGTATAAGGTTGCCGGTATTTTGCTGACACATGGACATTTTGACCATATCAGGGCGGTACCGGGACTTAAGAAGGAATATCCGGATATCAAGGTATATGCAGGTAAGGAAGAAGAGGATGTCCTTAAAAATGTACATGTCAATATGACGGTTGATTTTCCGCCTGAGATGACATTGGATGCAGACGTTTACGTTGATGATAATGAGGTACTTGAATTAATAGGTGCTAAGATAAAATGTCTCCATGTGCCGGGACATACCAAGGGCGGTATGTGTTATTATTTTGAGGATAATAAGATAGTATTTTCAGGTGACACTCTTTTTGAAATGAGTGTCGGACGTTCTGATTTTCCGACCGGAAGCTGGGAGGATCTTATAGAAAATATAAGTGCCAAGCTTCTTTCACTCCCTGAGGACGTGGTTGTATATTCGGGACATGGCGGTAAAACCACCGTAGGAAGAGAAAAGAGAATGAATCCGTTCTTTTCGGATTTTTAGTTTGGAGTATATAAAATGATTTTGCTTAAGCAAAATGTACAGGATTACAATAATGATTTGCGTGCCATGCTTATGGCATTTTTTCCGGGTGAAAAAATAGTCAATTACAGTAAGCAGGATGGGGAAAAGGGACGGTTAGTTTTATGGGCCTTTTTTGAGGAAAAAAACACATATCTTTCATTGTTTGATAACACAGATTTTTTATTAAATAATGATAATGAGATTGTTGCCAAAGCATATAAAGATGCTGTATTTTCCTTAATGAAGAGTGGTAATATTTACAATTTTGAAAAAGGATATGTTGCTGATACTGTAATAAAAAATATAATAAAAAACGGTTGGGAAAATACATGTATTATAGATGGAGATTTTAAAGATCGGGAAAGCTTTCGCAATGATTTAAAATTAGCAGTTTACAGGCTGCTGTGTGATTTTACCGGCAGAAAGCTTCCTTGGGGAGACCTGACCGGTGTAAGACCGACCAAGATTGCCATGAAGAAAATCCGTGAGGGTAGGTCACGTGAGGAAGTAGCAGATTATTACAAAACTACATATGATACCTGCGACAGCAAGGCCAAGCTTAGCTTTGATGTTGCTGATAAGGAGCTTAAGCTTATAAAAGATATTGACCTAAAAAATTCCTACTGTTTATACGTAGGAATTCCGTTTTGTCCGAGCAGGTGTCTTTACTGTTCATTTACGGCTTATGCGATAGCACTTCATGATGATAAGGTGGACAGGTATATCGACAGGCTTTGCGAAGAGATAACATATGTCGCAGAAAGATATAAGGATAAAAGACTTGTGTCGATTTATATGGGTGGAGGAACTCCGACCTCGATAAATCATGAGCAGCTGGACAGGCTTCTTACTCATATAGACAGTACATTAATAAAAGCTGACAAGCTTCTTGAATATACGATAGAAGCGGGAAGACCTGACAGCATAACCAAAGAAAAGCTTCTTGTTATGAAAAAGCATAATGTAACAAGAATTAGTATAAATCCTCAAACCATGAACGATGTGACACTTAAAACCATAGGACGTGCACATACGGTAGAGGATGTAGAGCATGCATTTTCTCTTGCGAGGGAGTGCGGCTTTGATAATATCAATATGGATCTTATCGCCGGTCTTCCGGGAGAAGATAAGCCTATGATGGAGCATACCCTTGGTAAAGTTAAGGGATTAAAGCCGGAGAGTCTTACTGTTCATTCGCTTGCGATTAAAAGAGCAGCAAAGCTAAATGAGAGAATGGACGAGTACAAAGCGGATATCAATCATGATATCGATGAAATGCTCGATATGGTTTCCAAGGCGGCAGCAGAGCTTGGTATGGAACCGTATTACCTTTACAGACAGAAAAACATAGGCGGTAATCTGGAAAATGTAGGATACTCCTTACCGGGTAAGGAGTGTATATATAACGTGCTTATTATGGAAGAGCTTACTGATATAATCGCTGTTGGAGCGGGCTCTTCTTCAAAGTATGTAATAAGGGATGAAGAGGACAATGTGATAAGGATTGACAGGTCAGAAAACTGCAAGTCAATCGATGATTATATAGACAGATTTGACGAGATGATAGGGAGGAAACGATAAATGGCTATGAAGAAAAAACCCGTAACAGGTATGAAGGATATACTGCCTAAGGAGATGGCGATAAGGGATTATTGTATAGGACTTATCAAGGAAACCTATAAGACCTTTGGCTTTACCTCGGTTGAAACCCCTTGTGTGGAGCATATAGAAAACCTTTCCAGCAATCAGGGTGGAGAAAATGAAAAGCTTATATTTAAGATATTGAAAAGAGGCGACAAGCTTACAGGCGCAGTAGATAAGCTTATTAAATCCGGTACGGAGAGTGTACCTGATACAGATAAAGCTGAAGCTTCAGATAAGGATAATGAAACAGGTTTGGATATAGATGTCAGCACACTTTCAGACAGCGGACTTCGTTATGACCTGACACTTCCGTTATCAAGATATTATTCAAATAATGCCAACGATCTGCCAAGTCCGTTTAAGGCACTTCAGATGGGAAATGTATGGCGTGCTGACAGACCTCAGAGAGGCAGATATCGTCAGTTCATGCAGTGCGATATAGATATACTCGGAGAAGCATCTATATTAGCTGAGATAGAGCTTATACTTGCTACCACAACCCTGCTCGGAAAACTTGATTTTAAGAATTTTACAATCAGAATAAATGACAGAAGAATACTTAAGGCTATGGCTGCTTATTCGGGATTTCCTGAAAGTGACTACGATACAGTATTTATCATACTTGATAAGATGGATAAGATCGGACTTGAAGGAGTTAAGGAAGAGCTTTTGGGATGTGGATATTCAAGTGAAGCAGTTGATAAATACCTTAACTTATTTGATAAGGCAACAGGTGATATAGAGGGTGTAAGATTTATTAAGGAGGAGCTTGGCGATTACCTGGATAATGAAGTTTCAGATAATCTTGAAACTATTATAACCAGTGTGGAAAATGCCAAGGCTGCTGATTTTAAGATGCAGTTTGATCCGACACTTGTAAGAGGTATGTCTTACTATACCGGACCAATATTTGAGATATCCATGGATGAGTACGGCGGCTCTGTCGGAGGCGGCGGACGTTATGATGAGATGATAGGAAAATTCATCGGAACACCAACACCGGCATGCGGTTTTTCAATCGGATTTGAGAGAATCATAATGCTCTTACTTGAAAATGATTTCAAGGTTCCGGGAGAGGGCGAGAAAAAAGCATATCTGGTAGAAAAGGGAATGCTTTCGGATAAGCTTCTAAAGATTCTCGAGAAGGCAAAGGAAGAAAGAGCAGCAGGAAAAACCGTCAATGTAGTTGTTATGAAGAAAAATAAAAAATTCCAGAAGGATCAGATGGCGGAAGAGGGCTATACCGAGTTTGTGGAGTTTTTCAAGGATAAGGAGATTTAAAAATGGCTGAGTCAATGAATGGACTTAAAAGAAGTCACAGATGTACAGAGGTAAGTAATGCACTTATAGGTAACGAGGTTACAGTTATGGGATGGGTGCAAAAGAGCAGAAATAAGGGTGGTATCATCTTTGTTGATTTGCGTGACCGTTCAGGTATACTTCAGGTTATTTTTGAGGAGGCAAATGTCGGCTCCGAAAAGTATGCCAAGGCTGAAAAGCTTAGAAGTGAATTTGTAGTTGCAATTACCGGCAAGGTTGCAAAAAGAGCCGGTGCCGTAAATGAAAATATTGCAACAGGTGATATAGAGGTAATAGCTTCCGATATAAGAATACTTTCAGAAGCAGATACGCCTCCGTTTCCTATTGAGGAAAACAGCAAGACTAAGGAAGAATTAAGATTAAAATACAGATATCTTGATTTAAGAAGACCTGATCTTCAAAAGAACATTATGCTTAGAAGCAAGGTTGCAACTCTTACAAGAGCATTTCTTGCAGACGAAGGATTTTTGGAGATTGAGACTCCTACACTTTGTAAGTCTACTCCTGAGGGAGCAAGAGATTATCTTGTACCGAGCCGTGTGCATCCGGGAACATTTTATGCACTCCCGCAGTCACCGCAGATATATAAGCAGCTCCTTATGTGTTCGGGCTATGACAGATATTTCCAGATAGCACGCTGCTATCGTGATGAGGACTTACGTGCCGACAGACAGCCGGAGTTTACCCAGATAGATATGGAGCTTTCGTTTGTGGACGTGGATGATGTAATTGATGTTAATGAGAGACTTCTTGCCAAGCTCTTTAAGGAGACCATCGGTGTGGAGGTTTCACTTCCTATCCAGAGGATGACCTACAAGGAGGCTATGGAGAGATTCGGTTCCGATAAGCCTGACCTTAGATTCGGTATGGAGCTTAAGGATGTAACCGATGTGGTTAGAAATTCCGAATTTGTAGTATTTAAGGGTGCTATAGATAATGGCGGAAGCGTAAGAGGTATAAATGCCAAGAGACAGGGCGCTATGCCTCGTAAGAAGATAGATGCCTTGGTTGATTTTGCAAAGGGTTATGGTGCAAAGGGGCTTGCTTATATAGCTATCCAAGAGGATGGAAGCTATAAATCATCATTTGCAAAATTCATGACTGACGATGAGATGAATAATATCGTATCGGCTATGGAAGGTGAAAACGGAGATTTATTATTATTTGCAGCCGATAAGAATAAGCTTGTATATGATGTGCTCGGAGCACTTAGAGTTGAGCTTGCAAACCAGCTCGGACTCCTTGACAAGAACGAGTACAGATTTGTATGGATTACCGAATTCCCTCTCCTTGAGTGGAACGAGGATTTAGGCAGATATCAGGCTATGCACCATCCGTTTACCATGCCTATGGAAGAAGACCTTGAGTATATCGAGAGCGATCCGGGCAGGGTTCGTGCAAAGGCATACGATATCGTATTAAACGGAAATGAAATCGGTGGAGGAAG
>CACWQH010000014.1 GCA_902762955.1 uncultured Lachnospiraceae bacterium | reverse complement strand
TCTAGTGGTCACAAGGTGCTCCCAAGCATGAGAATCCGTCATGATTTCAGGGTGCTCTCAAGCGTGAGAAGGGGTGCTCCCAAGCGTGATAATATTCACTTATATACACCTGCTTATTTCTTATCCCAACTTGAAGTCACTCAACATATAGTATTATAAAGATATGTATCAGAGCTCATGCCCATATCGCTATTTATTATTTAAGGTTTTTTGCAGCATCAGGCGGTTTTTTAACAGTCTTAAAAAATGCTCGTTTCCTACCACACGTATAGCAGGTCCGAAGGAGAGTACTTCTATCAAAAGCTCGGTCTCATTGCTTTTGTTATAGAATATCTCACATTTGTAAGTGGTATCATCTATGCGGGTGGTGTTCTTTTTGTAATTGGCGAATTGGAGCATCGCACGCTCCAATGCATTACGTTCATTTTTTATAATTAGTGTTACCGGTTCTTTGTGGTAGCCTCTTGTGATGTATGTATCAATATCATAATGGGAAGCAGTATTATCAAATTTGTCGGATTCCTTATCAAAACCTGAAGTATCTGAAACAAATTTCCCGGTTTCTTTTAGCTCGCTTATTCTTGACAAATTAATGGTATAAAATTTATCATGGCTTTTGCCTCTGCTTTCTATGGCAAGGAGGCGGAAGCAGTTATTTCTTACCGAATATTCCAGCTTGCAGGGCAGGAAATGGTAGTGTACCCTGTTATTTACATGTGACTGAAAGGTTATGTCAAGCAGCTGCCTCTCCTTTATGGCATTTAGGATAGTGTGAAAGTTGGTGCGGTAGGTGCTGTCTGTATAGTCATCGCCATAGGCAAAGCTGTCGTATATATAAAAGTCATCCTGTTTATACAAGGGTTCTATATTTGAAAGAGTATCTTTAAGACTTTCCAGCTGTTCATCCGTGAAAAAAAGCCTTATCCTTGCATCGGATAAAATCGCTTTGAGCCATCTTTTTTGAAGTAATGATAAAACAATCGGAGGTTCACCGTCTAAAACAGATACATATAAATCTTTATCTTTTTCAAAGAAAGACCATTCGCCGCTTGCAATTTTCGGTGCAAGATAAAGAGAGGTTTCACCAAAGCCCTCTTTGGATACAGCTTTTTCAAGCTCCGCCTTGGAGAAGGCTTCACTACCTCCCAATAAATCGTTTATTATATTGTAGTAGCAGTTGTATATTTCTGAAAATAGCTGCATATTTACTCCTCTATCTCATACATATCGTAAAGTGAATTTATATCATTAAAAAAATGTTTACGAAGCAGGCGGTTCTCGGCGTCTTCTTTCTGTTTATTGCTCACGGTATAAAATCTGATATCAACTATTCTGCCGATAAAGGTTCTAAACCATGGGAACATTTCATTTGCATCAAATACGGTTTTTTCATATCTGAAGGTGTTATCGGAAATCTTGGTCACTTCTCCGCCCTTTCCTTCGCGCTTTAGTCGTACCAGAATAAACTGTTCCCATTGTTCGTCAATGTGGAGGGTGAGAACAACCTTTGTTTTTACGCCTTCAAAGGAAACTCCCCAGATATAAGGTATATTGCGGTTAAGCGTTTCAAGCATATCAGAAAAAGCTTCCGAAGCGGATTCGATTTGTGCCCATTGGTTTTCATCTGTGTCATGGATAGTAACTTGCTTGACGGATTTTATCTGATCCAAACGTTCACAGTGAAATTTTAGTTTAAGTGGCGCGATATCTTCGGTTGATCCTGTCTTCATTGGTATGTCGGTATTTGATTTTTGATTTGAAGTAGTTTGAGCTTCATTACTGTGCTGTTTTTTCTTTGATCTGCCGTTTTTTATAAGATACATACATATGTAGCGCCTTCCGGTTCGGCTGCTCACAAATATTTTTAAAGGGAAACCGTAATGAGTAACAGCCTTTCCTTCATTTCGGTTGCTTACGATATCTATCTTTACACAAGCCTGCTCTTTTTTTGCTTTAAGGAGTGAGTAGGCAATTTCTTCCTCCAATGTAAATGTCGGGAAGCCATGCTTTACGCGAAAGATACGATTTTCAGTATGTATATTATTTAAGATGGTGTCACCGACAAAACCAAACGGACTGTCAAGCTGCATAAGCTTTATGGCATCGGATAAGGGTTCTGCCGTGTCATCCTTACACAATTCATCCCAGGTAGGATTTAATCTATATAGTAAGGTTTTTCCGTCCTTTTTGGCAGATAGCAAGCCTTCGTCTACATATTCATTACATTTTCTTCTTACAAGCTGGGTATCGACTGCAAGCTTGTAGTCGTTTGATAAAAGGTCGGCAAGCTCATTTGCGGAAAGTGCCTCATCACGCAGTGCATCCAATATATAAAAATGCAAAAGTATATCATTATCCGTGAAGCTTTTTGTCTTCCATACCGCAAAGAGCGGGTTGGTATCGAGCAGATTGCTGTCCATCTGAAGAGATATATTTTTGACCTTACCGAGTGCACGATGTTCATCTGTTAAATCCTCGACCACATAGTCACCCAGCCAGCTTGTGATACGTCTTCGCTCATCATCATAGGTTCGGGCACTCTTTTTATCGGAGGTAAAATCCTGACGGCTCTTAAAACCGTACACAAAAAAATCACGTACATAGTCGCGGCACTTACTGAAATTTTTAATTAGCTCCTGAAACTCTGCCATGATTTTTTCCTCCTGTTTGTGTAATTATATATTACAAATGCACATTTGAAAAGTCAACTTACCTATGGTATAAAAAACGTTTCGCAGATTTTTTGAAATGATAAATTTTGGTAATTGTTTTATTATGGGCACATAAGGAAGAGAAAACAAGAAAAAATTTGATTGAAAGGATGTGGAAGATATGTATGTACATTATAACGATAATACAAGATTTCCAATAAAAATATGGCTTGGAGATAAGGATGCCATAGAGGATACCAGTCTTGAACAGGCCGAGCATCTTGCAAATCTTCCATTTATACATAAGTGGGTATGTCTTATGCCGGATACACATACGGGAAAGGGTATGCCAATCGGCGGTGTGATTGCAACTAAGGGTGTGGTTATACCAAATGCTGTCGGCGTGGATATCGGCTGTGGCATGAACTTTATAGATACCAATATTAAGGTTAATGATATAAAGGATATCCAAACCGGAAACGGAACAATTATTCAGGCTATAATCAATGGATTTATGAGAGATATACCTGTCAATACAGCTCGTCACAAGCTTCCTCAAAAAAGTGAGGTTCTTGACCGTGCAAAGGAGGAATTTGATAAGTATGAAGCAAATGCGGAGCTTCTTCCTTTGATAGAGGATGGATATTATCAGGTTGGAACATTGGGCGGTGGCAATCATTTTGTAGAGCTTCAAGTGGATGAGGATGGATATCTTTGCATTATGCTTCACTCCGGAAGCCGCCATCTCGGTAAAGCTATTTGCGATGATTTTCATAATAAAGCAAGAGAGCTTAACAACCGTTACTACAGTCAGGTTCCAGAAGAATGGAGACTTGCATTTCTTCCGGTTGACTCGATAGAGGGGAAGCAGTACATAAACTGGATGCAGCTTGCTATGGATTATGCATTTGAAAATCGTAAGGCCATGATGGATATGGCATGCAAGGTGGTTTGTGATGTTATAAAAAAGCATACAAATTTAAATGTAGAGTTTGGAATGCAGGTTAACTGCCACCATAACTATGCAACTTTAGAAAATCATTTTGGTGAAAATGTATGGGTTCACAGAAAGGGTGCTAACCGTGCAAGAGTGGGAGACCTTTCGGTAATTCCGGGAGCTATGGGTTCATACAGCTATGTTGTAGAAGGAAAGGGAAATCCGGAAAGCTTCTGTTCATCCTCTCACGGAGCGGGACGCGCTTATTCAAGAAGTAAGGCAAGAGCGGAATTTACCACCGAAGAGGTCATGGTTGATTTAAAGAACCAAGGTGTAGTTCTTGGTAAATCCAAGAAAAATGATGTCGCCGAAGAGTGCAGATTTGCATATAAGGATATAGACGTTGTTATGGAGGACCAGGCAGATCTTGTCACGCCTATAAGAAAGCTTAAGACTATAGGAGTGCTCAAGGGGTGATAAGCACATAGTTATATCGTTTCGCAGATTTTTTGAAATGATAAATTTTGGTAATTGTTTTATTATTGGCACATAAGGAAGAGAAAACAAGAAAAGCTGTGAGCTTATGGCTCACGGCGATAACGTGAGGTAGCTCAAGAGGTAGAGCACATGAAAAATGAATCATGATTAGTGATTCTAACAGCTATAATCGTTGGATTATGGTGTTGCGGGTTCGAATCCCGCCCTCACGACTTGGGATGCTAACAGCAACTATTCAAAATGACTGTTAATCATGATAAAAAAGCATCCTGTAATTATTTTAAAGAAAGAGGTGTAAGAAATGAGATTTTCAGAAATTTTAAGAAAGAAGGCAAATTGGACAAAAACTGAAAATGGTGCAGCTGCACTTTCAACAACAGGCACAGCATGTCTTGACCTCTTTGGCACTATAGGTGCGTTAAGAGAGGCAGACGATGCAAGAATAAACAGACTCTTCGCAGAGGCTTACCGTGAAAATCCTTTGATGGCAACAAAGATTGCATTTTATGCAAGAGATATAAGAGAAGGTTTAGGTGAGCGTAGAGCATTTAGAAGTATAATCAAGTATATGGCAGCATATCATCCTGAAGCATTGAGAAACAACCTTTCACTCATAGGATTATATGGCAGATATGATGACCTTTACACATTGATAGGTACCTCTCTTGAAGATGATATGTGGAGAGTTATGAAGGAACAGTTTGAGGCTGACCGCATAGCTCTTGAAAACGGTGAATCTGTATCCTTGCTTGCAAAGTGGATTAAGACTGCCGATGCAAGCTCAGAAAACACAAGAAGACTTGGTATATTGACTGCAAAAAGACTTGGTTATTCTGTATATGAGTTCAAGCGTATAGTTCGTGCGCTTCGTAAGCAGATTGGTATAGTTGAGGCAAAGATGTCAACAAATGAATGGGGGGAAATTGTATATAATACCGTTCCATCCAGAGCCATGATGATATACAGAAATGCATTTGCAAGACATGACAGAGAGCGTTATGCAGAGTACATAAATAAGGCGGTTAACGGTGAGGAAACCATACATGCAGCAACTCTTTATCCTTATGATATTGCAGAAAAGTTCCTTGAACAATATTATTACGGCAGAAAGGGAAGTCTTACCGAGCAGGAAATACAGGCACTCGAGGCTCAGTGGAGACAGCTCCCAGACTATGTGGAAGATGGAGTAAATGCGCTTGTTATGGCGGATGTGTCGGGCTCGATGATGTGCTCAAATGGCAGACCTATGGCATCTTCTATCGGACTTGCTATATATTTTGCAGAGCATAACCAAGGAGATTATCATAATCTTTTCATGACATTTAGTGCAAATCCTCAAATTGTTTCACTTCGCGGTGAAACTCTTGAGCAAAAGATAGGCTTTGTAAGAAAGGCTGAATGGGGCATGAATACAAATCTTCATGTTGCTTTTGAAAAGGTACTTGCCATAGCTGTTAAGAACCACACTCCTGCAGCAGATATGCCAAGATCCATAATTGTAATTTCCGATATGGAGATTGACAGATGCAGTGATGAAACATGGACATTTTATGACCAGGTTCGCGCAGAGTACAGATACTACGGATATGAAATTCCAAATGTAGTATTCTGGAATGTGAACAGCAGAAATGATGTCTTCCATGCAGATGCAAACAGACAAGGTGTACAGCTTGTATCAGGTCAGTCCGCAGCAACCTTCAAGCAATTGATGCAAACTGTCGGAATGACACCAACAGAAGCAATGGAGCACGTAATCTGTTCTGAAAGATACGCACCGATTACACTCAGTGCGTAGGGAACATTTTAGTATTCAACTGTGAAGTCCTTGCTCCAGTTGGAAAATGAGGTGTCGTTGTGGGTTTCAATGGTTAGAGAAACCGTTATATTTCCTTTCCAGTGGGAAGGTGTAGATATAGTCGGACTTTCGGTTACAGGAGTTTGCACAGGGTTATCTGTTGCAAACGGACCTGTTTCGTCATGGAAGTCCGGCTTTTTATCTTCTGTTAGAGGAAGAACTGCGTATGCGGTGTAGCAGGTCTTACCTTCGGATATACTGTAGTCATTGTCATATTTCAAGACAGTGGAATAGTTATAAGTTCCGTCAGATATGGTTATATATGATAATTTAATGTAGTTAAGGCTGGATGGATTGTCAGACAGCATAACTGCATTGATTTTATATTGGCCGCATGCAGCAGTTTCTTCGATAGATAATTCCACATCCATGGAGGCAAGCTTTTCATCCACATCATCTAAAAATGCATCCGCTGAAGTGGAATCTATGTCAGCCAGTTTAGTCATAAAATCTGATTTCATCATAAGCTGTGTATTGAATTCTTCGAAGCCGTAGGTTTCAAGAAGAGTTGGTTTATCCGAGTAAAGATTTGTGCCAAGTCCCAGGCGGTCGCCTTCTACCTCAACACCCATTGCTGCAAGCGAAGTAGGGAAAAGGTCAAAGGTCGTGTACTCGCGAGAGATGCTGGCTGTCGTTTTATCTGATTGTACAGTGGTGTCTGATGTATCGATGCTTTCATTATCATATGATAAACTGCTTCTTACTTCTTCTGCGGGATTAACAATGGAAATGTACACCTTTCTGTCGTAAGAGGTATCTATCGTAGCGCAAAAATCTGTATCCATGGTTGGATGATCGCCGGATATAATTATAGTCGTATTGTCATAAAACTCTTGAGTTTTGCACCACTCAACAAAGTCTGTCACCTGTCTGTCGGAGCAGGATATAACATTTGCATATGGATCGTCATATCTGTCCTCACAAAGACGGCAGGTATATCCGTCTTCAAAATGAGTGTCAACAGTCAAAAGTGTAAGATTAAATGGTTCGGATTCAGAGGAAAGTTTGTCAAGCTCCTCCTTTGCAAAGCCAAAGAGCTTTTCGTCCTCGTATCCCCAGAAAACCATATAATCTTGTGGGATGCGTCCCGCTTTTTTTGCGTAATTGTAATCCTCTATTTCATAATTTCCATGCGTGCTGTAGTAGATATCTCTTCCGCCAAATTCAGCATCCGAGCCAATCATAAATACATTATTATATCCGTTTTCAGCAAGGATATCGCCAAAGGTTGTTACTGTTGGGAAGAACTTATCCTGTGTAAACATGGAGTTTTTTTGTATCGGAATTATAAGAGGAAGACCTGCGGTTTCGGCAAACATGGCACCCATGGTCCAGTCGGTTCCGTACATGGAATAAGCTCCGTTTAGGGAGTCACGGCTGCCAAAATAATCACCGTCCTCATAGGCAAGTGAGGTGAGATTTGGGATGAGACTTTCCGGCATTGCTCCGCCGTTTTCATAGTCTGCATAGGTAAGCTCCATGGATTCCAGGTATATATAAATTACATTTCTTTTGTTATCGGGAAATGTGATTTTAACACTGTCCGGGGAAACATAATTATCTTCGATAAAGGTTGAGCTTTTATGCATATATTTTATATAGTTACCGAGACCGATGCGGTTCCAAAGCAGCAAAAGAGCGCAGGCAAATAAACCTATACCCAGTACATTTGAAAGTACCAGAAAAAGGTTTCTTTTTTTGATAAAAATAAATATAAGGATGCCTGCTATGAAAGTGATTGCAGCGGGAACAACGGCAGATAATATAAAGGTTTTAACCATACCTGCGCCGGTTCCCTCCAGTGAATTTTGTAGTTGAAAAATAATGCTGCCTGCCGAAAGCTTGGTCCATGTCCGCCGCACCCATAGGGCGGTGAACATGGAAAATGCTCCGACAAGCAGTATTATAAAGGATAATAAAATTATAATTGCCTTTAATATTTTTTTCATATGTCTAGTCAATTACATCCTCTGGGAATACATACCATCTGTTCTTAACTTTATACATGTAGAAGTATTCGTATTCATCTTCCCAGTAGTTACCATAGTAGCCTGATTCATAATATTCAAAATCAACACGAACCTCGACAGCATCCTGAACATCCAGATCTACATTAAGATATCTGCTGAAAAAGCTTTCAATTTCCTTATCAAGATCATCATTCGATCCATAATAATCGTAATCGTGTACTTTGATATTACGCACTTCAACCTTATCAGAGAAATCGTAATATCTTCCAAAATATGCCCTTTGATACATTTCCTTAAGGTTGGTTATGTTACTACTATAATAGTATGAATATTCCTCTTTAGCATACTTAAATGCTTTATCCTGAACATTTTTTGGAAGAGAGTATTTAATCATAGTATCAGCATCTAAAGAACACCAGGCCTTTAAGAATTCTTCTACAGCTTCTTCCTTGGTTTTTGCACCGGTTTTTGGCTTTAAAACAAGTATAAGTACAACAGCCAAAATAGCTGCGAGTGCAACAGTAGATATAATCGCTATCGGTAATTTTTTATTAACAGGTTTTTTTGGCTTCGGCTGTCCATAGCCTTGCATATTGTAGCCGTTTGAAGAAGGATATCCCGTCTGGTTAAAGCCGGGTTGAGTAAACCCTTGCTGTGGCTGACCCGGGTAAACGGGTTGAGTAACTCCTTGTTGTGGCTGACCCGGATAGACGGGTTGAGTAAATCCTTGCTGTGGCTGACCCGGATAGACAGGTTGAGTAAATCCAGCCTGAGACTGCTCCGGGTAAACAGGTTGGGTCATACCTGCATCTGTCGGTTGACCGGATGTGCCGTTATAATTTGGATATTGATTATTGTCCATTTGTTCGTCTCCCTTAAATTATTATTAATATTATGATTAGAAAAATCAAAACTAAATAAATTTAAAAATTGTTATAATATTTTGTCAATAAAAATAGCTCAAAACCCTTTAAAAACAAGAATTTTGTCCGAAAAAAGAAAAATTATTTTTTTGCAATTTAAAATGATTGTGTAAAATTAACCGTACTGATAAAAGAGTCGTAGTATTTGAGTTGCTTGTCGAAATGCACAAAGAATGTTATAATGTGCGTAAATGATTTTACAAAGGAGAGAGTAGAAAATGAAAAACAAGAAGATACTTATATCAGGCATAGTTCTGGTATTGTTTTATGTTGCGGCCTGGTTCTTCATAGAACAAAAGGGTGTACAGGTCGAAGAGACATTTTGGGCGTTATTGCCTTCTCTTATTGCGATAGTACTTGCACTTATAACCAAGGAGGTATACAGCTCATTATTTATCGGAATTCTTACCGGTGCACTTTTCTGGGCAAGATTTAATCCGGTTGACACGTTAAACCATGTATTTCAGGATGGTGTGATAACTGTTCTTTCTGATTCATGGAATGTCGGAATTCTTGTATTCCTTGTAATACTTGGAATGATGGTTCAGCTTATGAACAAAACCGGTGGTTCACTTGCGTTCGGACGTTGGGCAAGCACTCATATTAAGACCAGAGTCGGTGCACAGCTTGCAACTATTTTACTCGGTGTACTTATATTTATTGATGATTATTTTAACTGCCTTACGGTAGGTTCAGTCATGAGACCGGTAACCGATAAGGAGAAGATAAGCCGTGAAAAGCTTTCATATCTTATAGATGCTACAGCGGCTCCTGTATGTATAATCGCTCCTATCTCATCCTGGGCAGCAGCAGTTTCCGGCTTTGTTGAGGGCGAAAACGGAATGAGTTTATTCCTTAAGGCGATACCATATAACTTCTATGCACTGCTTACAATTCTTATGATGGTGCTTATGGTTTCCATGAAGGTTTCTTATGGACCTATGAAGAAGTTTGAGGAGCAGGCACTTACTGATGCTTACTGGGCTAAAAAGAGTTTTGTGGGAAAAGAGGATGCTGACCTTAAGGTTAATCACAACGGTAAGGTAATAGATATGCTTATTCCGATTATTCTTCTTATAGTATGCTGTACAGTAGGAATGATTTATACCGGAGGATTTTTCGATGGAGCAAGCTTTATAGATGCATTTGCAGACAGTGATGCTTCTGTAGGTCTTGTACTTGGTTCATCCGTTGCACTTGTTATTACAATTGTTTTCTACCTCATCCGTGGAGTCATAAGCTTTGAGGACAGTATGAAATGCCTTCCGGACGGATTTAAGCAGATGGTTCCGGCGATACTTATCCTTACCTTTGCTTGGTCACTTAAGGCTATGACCGATAACCTCGGTGCGGCAGAGTATGTTGCAGAGCTTGTTAAGGGTTCGGCAGCAGGTTTGCAGGCATTTTTACCATGTATCATTTTCCTTATTGCAATCGGTCTTTCCTTTGCAACAGGAACCTCATGGGGAACCTTCGGAATACTTATCCCTATCGTTGTAAACTGTTTCCAAAATACAGATTACACAATGATGATTATAGCTATCTCCGCATGTATGGCAGGTGCCGTATGCGGTGACCATTGTTCACCTATATCCGATACGACAATCATGTCCTCGGCAGGTGCGGAATGTGAGCATATAAACCATGTTTCAACACAGCTTCCATACGCACTTACTGTAGCTGCAGTATCCTTTGTAACCTATATCGTAGCAGGTCTTACCAAGAGCGCATGGATATCCCTTCCGGTAGGTCTTATCCTTATGGCTCTTGTACTTGTAGTAATTAAGGTACTTGGTAATAAGAAAGAGAAAGCAGCTGAATAGATTGTGTCATGGGTTTGACAGACACCCTTTCACATAATAGTGTATATCATGGGCATGAGCCTTGCCACATAGATATATGTATTGAACGACTTCAAGTTGGAATAAAATAAGCAGGTATATATAAGAGCATTTAACCCGATTTGCGTTAAATCAAAAGCGAAAATTCTTTATGAGGTGCGTTAAAAAAATCGAACTGTTTGAGCGTAGCGAGTTTTCGATTTTTAGCACCTATAAAGAATTTGAGTGCTTTGATTTAGCAAATTGATGGTTAGCTCTTATATATACCTGCTTATTTTATTCCAACTGAAGTCGTTAGTTTGTAAATGACAAGGCTCACGCCCATGACACATTATAGCTTATTGGAATTTTCAGAATTGCCGTATATTTTTGTAAGAAAACGAGCTGTTTTTTCCTTCCAAAACTTTCTGAACATGAAATAATCCTCGTCACCGCGGCTGTTATCCTCGATGATCTGTGTTGTGGTAGATTCGGTGTGAATTCTGTGTCCCATAAGAAGGTCGGGACAATAACAAAAGCTGCCGGAAACACGGGAAAGCTTTTCCCAGGCTTCCCAGTCGATATTGCTCTTCATGCCTTCGGTAAAAAGCGGAAGAGTAATATTATCTTTATTATATGTTACGGACGGGCAGCATATACCGTTGCCGAAGGCAATAGGTGCACGCTTTATAAAGCGTCTGCCTGTCATGGATTTTATTAAAAGAGGAAGAAGCATGAGTCTTTTGATGTAAAGGTTTATATTTCTTTTTACTCTTTTTCCGTCCCTTATCTCATAATAACCTGTGCAACAGATAAGCGCATGCTCGTCTTTTTCCATCGCATCCATTACATTTTTTGAGTAGCTACTGTCATATATATCATCCTGGTGCGCGATGGTGACATATCTGGTAGGTGCAACGGAAAGTGCAAAGTTCCAATCCCTTGATATGTCGGAGGCTTTGCCTGACACAAAGACAGAAAGGTCATATTTTTTTGCCAAAGCACGTATGTAGTCGTTATCAGTCGAGGTAGCGATAACTACGTTGCTTTTTAGCTTTTGGCCTATAACTGATTTGATGCAGTCCTCAAGATATCTGCTTTCCTTATATGCGCATATTACAAATGTATGGTTAATCATAATAATTCCTGCTTTATCCTTTAATTATCGTTGTTATTGCTTTCCGGGTTTTCATCAATACTATTATTATCTATATCATGTATTTTTTTGTTGGTTATCGCATTTTCCGCAGTCAGTATATTTACCTTATGCTCAAGCTGTGATACCTTGACTGAAAGTGTAAATGCTTTATAAAACAAAAGGAAAATCATTATCAGGTATATCAGGTTAACCGGTGATTCTACCCCGATTTTTTCTGCCGCAAAAAGAACTATCTGTGGAAATATGCTTAATATGGTCAAAACGACGGCAAGCACAAACCAAAAGATTGCGGTTTCTATCTTCATTTGGGATTTCCTGATTTTTCTTACTGCATATATACCTGCAATAACCGAAACTACTATCAGTAAAATTCTTAAAATATCCGACATTATTTAACCCTCCGTCTGAAAGCCTGTATAAATACTATGGAAAAGCATTGCAATATCATGTATTTAACGGATTTTGCAAAATTGAGGTAGCTTTCCCCGGCTATACGCTCGTCCATAGTGACCTGAACCTCGTCCACAGTCATACCGCTTTTAATCAGATAAGATATTGTATCAGGTTCGGGAGCATAGTTTATATTTCTTGAAAATTCTTCGATGACCCGTCTGCCATAAAGTCTCATACCGGAGGTTGTATCCTTTATATATTTTCCGGTGGTAAGCCTGATAAGTCCGGCGATTAGATTATTTCCAAGCATTCGCAAGGTCTTTGGCTTCTTTTCAGTTACAAATCTTGAACCGATGACAATATCTACATTTTTTTCCTGCATAACATCAAGAAGATCCTTTATATATTCCGGACGATGCTGGCCGTCGCCGTCGAATTGTAAAACGGCATCATAATTATTTTGATAGGCATATCGCATACCTGCCTGAACTGCACCTGTAAGTCCGAGATTGTTTGCCAGATCAAGCAGATTATAGTCGTTTTCTCTGCATATTTTGGCAGTATCATCCTTAGAACCGTCATTTACGATGATATAATCATATTGGGAAAAATTTTCTATGAGATTATCTACAACTCTTTTGATATTGGCCGCTTCGTTGTAGGCAGGGATAACTATTAATAATCGCATCTTTGTACCTCAGTTATTATCTAAATTATTTGTAAATGTAAATATTATCAATATTATAAATGATATTGTCGATAATTCAAGCCATATTTAGGGATTAATTCTGATTATTTTTCCGCTTGGATTTTCATATACAATATCATCAAAATTATCAAATTCCTGTTGGCTTTCATAGTAAGGCTCTGTATAGACTATACATACATAGCCAACCTCATCGTCCAGCATGTCTTCAAACACTTCGTATCCACCATAGCAAAAGCTTCTTCCGTTGGAATTCATGGCATTGAACCAGCCGTTAGCAGGTTCGGTATTGACGGATATGACCAGCTTGTCCTGACAGTTTTCATATACATATTTATATAAATCAATTGTGTCCGAATCAAGCAAAGGATATACACGCGAAAATTCATAATTAAAGTAAATAATATTAAATGTATTTCTTGAACTGACATTTATGAACCTGTCATTTTTTGATTGGATATATTCATCTCCTCGAAGTCCCATAAATATAAAGCCGAGGAACATCACCGGAAATATAACGGCGCCCTTACATTTATCAATCATATATAGGATTGCTTCCGCAGTAAGAACCCATAGGATTGTCCATACCAGACTGTTGTTTTTCATGTAATAATAGGCCGACACGGTACCCTTCATAGCACGATAGAATAATAAAAACATAAAAAGAAGCTGAACAATGCTGATAGGAATCAGACTATCTTTTTTCTTTTCTTTAAAAATAATATATATTCCGATGATTGCAAACGGAATAAGAGGTATAAAATTGGAATAAAAATCGGAATAGCAACCACCGTCATGAGATATTCCCTCACCGCTTCCGGAAAGATACTGTACGTTTGAGAAGGATTGGATTAGACCAAGTATAGACGGAATCAGAAAAATGTAAAGCATCTGAAGCACATTTTTCAAGTTTATAAATTTCTTTTTGTCCCTTTTTATCATGTAGATAGAAAGTGCAATAAACACTCCGAAAAAGGTAGTAGGAACGAAAAGTGTGTAGCATACAAAAATGCCATGAAGTAAAAGATTCATGAAAATAATCATTATGGTTTTGTTGTATTCATCGGATAAATATGCATTTACAATAAAAATCAACAGAGTGATAATGTTTATGCCCATAACAAAATACGAATAGCCAAATATTGTTGAATAAGCAGGATAACCGATCCAGTAAATTATAGTTATGATAACTGCTGCAACAGCCTTGAATATATTATCTTTAACCTTTTCGCGAAGTAAAACCCAAAACAAAAAGGCTGTGAACGTTGTATAAATAATTTCACAGATTATAAAAATCCTGTACATATGGAAGATATCTCCATGTGAAAATATCTTATATACCTCCATCATAAGACCGGAGGTCAATGCAGCAAAGTACATATTGTTGTCAAGTGTATGGTTTACAGCAACATCCTTTGACATTCCATAATGAGAGGATGCATCAACCAGAACGAAATTAATGTGAAGGTCATGACCGAACCTTATGACTGCAAACTTATAAATAACGGCAGCTATAATTAACAATTCAATTATTTCAAGCGGTTTAATATAGTATTTTTGAATACCCAGTCGGGTAATAAAAAAGATACAGACCGATGCGACAATCAGATTAATAATTCCTATACTGATTATGCTGATTTTTATATGAAACTGATTAAATATTGCAGCAAAAAACACCTGGTTACAGATAACAAAAAATGCACTGCATATAAACCAAATTGCAGCACTTATCTTAGCTTCGCTTTTCCTTATTAAAAAAAATGATATCCACAGACATACTATAGATAGCAGATAAAATACAGCTGACATCACATAACTCCAATTATATCTGATTAATATTTATTATTCTTATTTTTACGTAACTTGAATATAGCAACAAAGCCCTTAAAAGTCAAGGAAAAGCAAGAAAATGTTGACAATAAAAGTACCTTAAAGTATATTATGGGTGTGATATGTGGACATGCACCTTGATACGCTTTAGGTGCAAAGCACAGCGTGAGCGACAGCGAGCTGTGCGTGTACCTAAAGCGTATCAAGGTGCATGTCCATATGTAACATTCTTTATGAAAGAGGAAAATGAAAATGGGTAGTAAAGATAAAATTAAACCAATGCTTTTTTCTACTATGAAGCATTATAGCGGTAAGCAGTTTGCGACGGATTTTGTGTCGGGAATAATCGTTGCAATTATAGCACTTCCGCTTTCGATAGCACTTGCACTTGCATCGGGTGTCGGTCCCGAGGAGGGTATCTACACTGCGATAGTTGCAGGTTTTATCATATCATTTTTCGGAGGAAGCCGTGTTCAGATTGCAGGACCGACGGCAGCATTTGCAACGATAGTTGCAGGAATTATTGCCAAAAACGGCATGGACGGTATGATACTTGCAACCATAGTCGCAGGCGTGATTCTCATTCTTATGGGTGTGTTAAGGCTTGGTGGTTTGATTAAATTTATCCCATATACAATAACAACCGGTTTTACTGCCGGTATAGCGGTGACCATACTTATAGGACAGCTTAAGGATTTCTTCGGACTTACATATCCGAAGGGAACAGCAACCATAGAAACGGCCGATAAGATAAAGGCATTTGTTCATAATATAAATACTACCAATAAAGAGGCTCTTTTGATTGGCGGCATAAGCCTTATGATTCTTATAGTATGGCCTTACGTAAGTGAGAAGATACCGGGCTCACTGGTTGCGGTAATCGTTGGAATCATAGTAGTAAAATATGCAAGATTAAATGTAAATACAATCGGTGATTTATACACCATAAGCAACCATCTTCCAACATTCCATGCACCGCATTTTACTATGTCGGGACTTCGTGCAGCGATGTCGGACGGCTTTACAATCGCGGTACTTGCAGCGATAGAATCCCTGCTTTCCTGTGTGGTTGCGGACAGTATGATTAATTCACATCATCGTTCCAATATGGAACTTATCGCACAGGGACTCGGTAATATCGGTTCGGTTTTATTTGGCGGAATCCCTGCTACCGGAGCCATCGCAAGAACGGCTGCCAATATCAAAAACGGTGGACGTACACCTATTGCGGGTATGGTGCATTCAATAGTACTTATCCTTGTACTGGTTATGCTTATGCCGTATGCGGCACTTATACCTATGCCGACCATAGCAGCTATTCTCTTTATGGTGGCTTACAATATGTGTCAGTGGAGAACCTTTGTACATCTTTGTAAAACCGCACCTAAGAGTGATATAATAGTGTTGGTTGTTACATTTATCCTTACAATTGTATTTGACCTTGTTGTTGCAATCGAAATCGGTATGGGACTTGCAATCATACTCTTTATGAAGAGAATGAGCGAGGAGTCGGGCATAACCGGATGGGTTTCCTATGACCCTGAGGAGGATCCTGACGGAATGAATCTTAAGCCACTGCCAAAGCAGGTCAGGGTATTTGAGATTTCGGGACCGATGTTTTTCGGTGATGCAGAGCAGATAGCTGCCATAGATTTTAATGAGGACACAAAGGTAATCATACTTCGTATGAGAGGTGTGCCTGCAGTTGATGCAACTGCCATGCACTCGCTGGAGCAGTTTCATGAGCGTTGCGTAAGACATGGCATAACCCTTGTATTTTCACATGTAAATGAGCAGCCGAGACATACCATGGAAAAGGACGGCTTTATAAAGATGGTCGGCGAGGAAAACTTCCGGCCGCACATAGATGCAGCCATAGAATGGGCAGGGAAACTGGTTGAGGAGAAAGAGCAATGAAAAAACAGGTGTTTAATCCTTTTTTACCTTTAAATGAATATATTCCGGACGGTGAACCGCACATCTTTGGAGACAGGGTTTACCTGTATGGTTCCCACGATAAGGAGGGCGGCTATACATTTTGTATGCAGGACTATGTGGTTTACTCGGCACCTGTTACGGACTTGTCCGACTGGCGATACGAGGGGGTATCCTACAAGGCAAGTCAGGACCCGATATATCCGAAGCTTAAGTATATGTATGCACCTGATGTGGTAAGGGGAAATGACGGAAGGTATTACCTTTATTACTGCATGGGCGGAGATTATGGACAAGGAGGCTATCACAACCCGATAAGTGTTGCGGTAAGTGACAGTCCGGCGGGCCCGTTTTCTTATCTTGGAAATGTTAAGTATGCCGACGGTACGGTTATGAAGCGTTACATCTGCTTTGACCCGGCGGCACTCAATGATGACGGAGTTATAAGAATTTATTATGGAACACAGTATGGTTACGAGGAGGAGGAAGACTTCCTTACAAGCGGCAGATTAAATGATGAGATAGAGATGTTTGGAAGAACACGTGAGGAAATTCTTTCTTATCCCGACAGCATAAACGGTCCGGTTATGGTGGTTTTGGAGGATGATATGCTTACCGTAAAGGAGGAGCCAAAGCATATCATACCTTATAAGGTAAAGGGCACAAGCTTTGAGCAGCATCCTTTCTTTGAGGCATCGTCTATGAGAAAGGTTGGAGATAAATATTATTTTATCTATTCGTCATGGCAAAACCATGAGCTTTGCTATGCGGTAAGTGACTATCCGGACAGAGATTTTACCTTTGGCGGAACTATAGTTTCAAATGGTGACGTAGGGTATAACGGAAGAAGTGAGGCGGATAAGCTTAACATGACCGGAACTACTCACGGAAGTATAATCGAGATTAACGGACAGTGGTATGTATTTTTCCACCGCCTTACGCATAAGTCGGATTACAGCAGACAGGCGTGTGCGGAAAAGATTGAGATTGCAGACGATGGAAGTATAGCACAGGTAGAGGTGACAAGCTGTGGCTTAAATGAGGGGGCACTAAAAGGTAAGGGTACTTATCCTGCCGTAATTGCATGTAACCTTACAAACGGTCATATGCCACATGGTTCGAACTGCATCTATCCGATACCGTTTCCAAATGTTACAAACTTAGGCGGGGACAGATTTATCGGCGAGATAGAGGACGGTACTTTAATCGGCTATAAGTACTTTGACTTTAAGGACTTAAAGAGTGTGGGAGTAAAAGCAAGATTTGAAAATGATAAAAACAGGGTTATATATGAAGGACCTATCCGTATAGATGAAAGAGGTACGGGAGAAATAGGTGATGACCTTGTTATGCTTGAAAGTAAGCTTATGGGAAGTGGAGAGTATATTTATAAAGATAAGGAAAAGTTTGAAGCTTCTATACATCAGGATAAAGAAAACGATATAAAAGATTGTTTTTTTGATATAAAAATCACTCCGGAGGGTGATATACTAAGTAGAATTTATATGAAAGATTTTGGAGAGAGCCTTTCGTGGAAGCTATTTGAGACAGATGTGGATATACCGGATGGGGTTCACGCACTTTATCTTATATATCATGGAAAAGAAAAGGTTCAGCTTAAAGAGATTATTTTAAAGTAAATTTAATTTAATATTAATGGATTTAAGCAGTCAAATATGATATTATAATCTTTGGATTGTAACCTGCCTGTAACATTAGGATGGTATAATACGAGGAAAGGTGTCGTTTTGCCGGCGTAAGCGGCACTTTGACCAGAAGTCTCATTTGAACGGTATTCGTGTATAATGATTACGGCAGGAAAAAAGAAATCGCAAGATAGATTTAAAGTATCAGTTATGCGGTTTTGATAATCGGGGATGTGAATCAATGTATAATGTGATTGATTACTTGAAAAGCTCGGCAGAAAAATATGGAAATAAAATTGCAATTATTGAAGAAGATAAGAGTATAACTTATTCGGATTTTAATGACAGATGTAAAAAGGTCGGAACATTTCTTGGTTCAAGGTCTTTCTTTAATGAACCCATAATTATCTTTATGGACAAGGGAATAGATACACTTACGGCATTTTTCGGAGCAGTTTATGCAGGCTGTTTTTACTGCCTTGTGAATCCGGAGCTTCCTAAAAACAGGCTTTTGTCTATTAAGGAGGTTTTAAATTCGCGCTTAGTTATAACCGATGATGAGAATCTGGATGCCGCAAATGAAATATTTGAGGGACTTGATGTATATAACATTAAGGCTTTGAAGGAGACTGAGGTTAATGAGGATATTCTTGCGACTGCAAGAGAAAGACACATAGATACCGATCCTTTATATATTAACTTTACGTCAGGCTCCACAGGTGTTCCGAAGGGAGTAACCATCTCGCATCGCTCGGTTATAGAGTTTATAGATATATTTACTGAACAGTTTGGATTTAAAAATGAGGATATAATCGCCAATCAGGCACCCTTTGATTTTGACGTATCGGTAAAGGATATATATTCCACTATCAAAATGGGTGCAACACTTGTTATAATACCTAAGAGGTATTTTTCAAGTCCGGCGGCATTACTCGACTATATATGTGACAATAAGGTGACCACCCTTACCTGGGCGGTATCGGCGTTATGTCTGGTTACCACCTTTCACGGACTTGATTATAAATGTCCGGACACGGTTGAAAAGATACTTTTCAGCGGAGAGGTTATGCCGGTTAAGCACCTTAAGCAGTGGATGGAGCATCTGCCGGATACAACCTTTGTGAATATTTACGGACCGACGGAAATCACATGTAACTGCACCTATCATATAATCGACAGAAACAGAGATTATGACGGCAAGATACCGATAGGAAAAGCATTTCCTAATGAGAGGGTCTACCTTATGGATGAGGAAGGGCACATTATAAATGAACCGGATAAGGCAGGGGAAATCTGCATCGCCGGAACCTCTGTCGGACTTGGTTACTATAATAATGACGAGCAGACCGAAAAAGCATTTACATTTAATCCAAATGTAAAAGGCTATGGTGAGCGTATATATAAGACGGGCGACCTCGGATACTTTAACGAGGCAGGCGAGATAGTATTTAACGGCAGGAAGGATTTTCAGGTTAAGTATCAGGGTCACAGAATCGAGCTTGAAGAGGTGGATAAGGCTATCATGGAGGTGCCGGAGGTCGTTAGAAGCTGCACCATATTTGACGAGGAAAAATCAAAGCTTTACGGATTTTATATAGGCAGCATAGATAAAAAGGAGCTTAATGCAAGGCTTCGTGAGACTATGCCTGTATATATGATGCCGACATTTCTTATACAGAGGGAGGAATTCCCGATGACGAAAAACGGCAAGATAGACCGAAAGAAGCTTATGGAAGAGAGAAAGAAGAAGTAATTGCTGACATGAAGCTTGTGAATGAGAAAAAAATGTAAGGGCTGACAAGAATCTTGTTGAAGAGAAAAAATATTTTGACTGATTGTTTGAAAAGATGAGCGGAGGACTAAATGATAGATAACGAAAAGGTTATAAGGGAAATTGGCACACCGACCTATGTGTATGATGTTGTCACAATCCTTGACAGAATTAAATACCTTAGAGGCAAGCTGGATGCTGACATTCTCTATGCAGTCAAGGCAAACTCCTTTATCGTAAAGGAGATAGAGGAAGAGATAGACGGCTATGAGATATGCTCAAAGGGCGAGTTCGATATCTGCAACAGCCTTGGCATAAATCGCGATAAAATGGTAATCTCCGGCGTACATAAGGACAGACCGTCAATAGAAGAGATGATAGAGTCCTATGACGATATCCGAAAATATACCATCGAGTCCGTAAATCAGTGGAAGATTCTTACTGATGTCGCAAAAAAATACGGACGTCACATACATGCTTTGATAAGACTTACTTCTGGTAATCAGTTCGGTGTGTGTGAGGAGGATTTAAAATATATCATCGGGCATAACGATGAGACTGTTATAGAGATTGACGGAATAGAGTATTTTTCGGGTACACAAAAGCACTCGATTAAGAAGATTAATAAAGAGGCAGATAAGCTTATAACACTTATCGATACCCTACGTGAGGAGCTTGGCTTTACCGTAAGGGAAATCGAGTACGGTCCGGGACTTCCGATATTTTACTATCAGGGAGAGGAATTTGACGAGGAAGCATTTTTAGATGAAGTAAAACTCGCCCTCGAAAGGATTAAGGAAAAGGGTGTTAAGCTATCCCTGGAGGTAGGACGAAGCCTTGTTGCAGCTTCCGGCAGATACTACACAAGCATCGTCGATATGAAGTCCAATAAAAACGGAAACTTCATCATATTGGACGGCGGCATCAATCACCTTGTATATTACGGCGGCACGCTTGGTATGAGGATACCACATTTTCAGGTGGTAAGAGTTACGGAGGATGCGGCTGTTAATCTGAACGATGAAAATCAGATTGAAAAGCCGTATAATGCTATTGATAAGATTCCGGAAGAACTGCTTGTCGGAACCGAGGATGAAAACGGTCTGATTACATACAATTTACACGGCTCACTTTGTACGGTAAATGACATCCTTGTGAAAAACATAAACTCAAGGAGACTTAAACTCGGTGACGTGTTCATATTTGAAAATGTAGGTGCATATTCATCCACCGAGGGTATCTCGCTTTTCTTAAGCCGGGATTTGCCGAAAATAGCCCTATGCGATAAGGCAGGAAACCTGAAGGTCGTGAGAGAGGTAATCAAGACAAGTAACATTAATTTACCAATATATTAAAAAAAGGAGAGAAAAGGTATGGAGGAATTAATTGAAATTTTAGAGGATTTACAACCGGATGTGGACTACGAGACAGTAGATGATCTTGTAGACGGAAGATATCTTGATTCACTTACAATTTTATCACTCATTTCAGAGATTGAGGATGCGTTTGATGTTGAGATACCAACTGTTGAGATTATACCTGCAAACTTCAATTCTGCAGCAAAAATCTGGGAGTTAATCGTAAGACTTCAGGAAGAAGACTAAAACTGGGACTCATTTGATTGGCATATCACAAAATTGCTCAGATGATGAGAGTACTTAAGACAATTAAGCGGGGATTTATATGTCATTTTTTAATCCGGTATTTGCATTCGTGTTTGTACCGTTGGTTGTTGTTATCTATAATTTGTTTCCAAAGAAGCTGAGGGCATTTATATTACTTGCAATCAGTCTTCTTTTCTTTGCGTTTATCAGCAAGTGGCTGATACTGTATCTGGTTCTTTCCATTGTTTCAATTTATATGTCGGGAATCGGCATGCAAAAGCTTGAGGAAAAGAAAAAAGAAGTCCTTAAGACGGTTGAAAAGGATGAAAAAAAGGCTGTAAAGGAAAGCTACAAGAAGAAGAGAAAATTTGTACTTGTGCTGTGCATTATATTTAACGTTGCATTTTTGTTTATGTTCAAGTACTTTAACTTCTTTGCGGTTAACCTTAACCTTTTGATGAACTACTTTAAGGTCGGACATCAGATAACCATAGTAAAGCACATAGCACCGATAGGAATATCGTTTTATACTTTAGAGGCGCTTTCCTATGTGCTCGATATCTATTATGGCAAGATAGAGGCTGATAAAAATATATTTAGAGTTGCACTCTATCTGGCATTTTTCCCACAGCTTTTGGAGGGACCGATTGCCAGATATCAGGATACTGCCAATTCACTTTATGAGGGCAATAAGGTTACCTTTGAAAGCTTTACATGGGGCTATCAGAGGATACTTTACGGATTTGCCAAGAAGCTCATCATAGCGGACAGACTTAATATAATAGTTAAGTCGGTATTTGAGGATTGGGGCAGATACAACGGATTTACAATATTTGTAGGAATCATGTCCTACACAATTATGCTTTACATGGAGTTTTCGGGTACGATAGACATAGTTATCGGTATCGGGGAAATGTTTGGTGTGAAGGTTCCGGAAAATTTCAGACAGCCGTTCTTTGCAAAAAATGTATCGGACTTCTGGACCAGATGGCACATAAGCCTCGGACTTTGGTTCAAGGATTATATATTTTATCCGGTATCTCTTAGCAAGAGTATGAAAAGTCTTACCGGCAAGGCTAAAAAGAGGCTTGGAAATCACTACGGTCCACTGGTAAGCGGTTCGGTTGCGCTTTTATGCGTGTGGCTGCTTAACGGACTCTGGCATGGTGCGGGCTGGCATTACATTTTCTTTGGACTTTATCATTTCTTTATGATACTTATGGGCAATATCTTCGAGCCGTCGGTTGCCAAAGCCTGCGAGAAATTAAAGATAGACCGTAAGAAAAAGGGTTATAGAATTTTTCAGTCGATTAAGACAACTTTGCTTGTGTTTTTTGGTGAGCTGTTTTTCAGGGCGCCTTCGATGGCGGTGGCATTTGCCATGATAGCAAGGATGTTTGATGCGGTGTCCTTTAGTATGAGCGAGCTTATGACATTTGGCATGGACAGCCGTGATTATGTTGTGCTGATGTTGGGTATGGTTGGAATGTTTATCATGAGTGTCGTTCGTGAGAAGGGCATCGATGTAAGGGAAAATATAAGCAGGAAAAATATATGGATCAGATGGGCGATATATTATGGGCTTATACTTTTGCTGCTGATATTTGGTGCATATGGTCAGGGTTATGTGCCGGTTGATCCGATATATGCGGATTTTTAGATTGTTAGATTGATAGCTTATGAAAGGAGGGAGATTATGAAAAAGGCACTAAAAGGTATCGTTTTTGTGTTGATTTTATGTATGCTTGTGGAAGGCATATCTGTTATTTTGCTCCCTCTCGATAAGGTGAAAAAATACGGACTTTACAAGACCTCTGCCTACGAAATTGTGGCGGAGGAAGAGGATTCGGTGGACGTTATATTTTTAGGTGACAGCCTCGTATATTCTTCCATTTCCCCGATGGAAATCTGGGATGGCTACGGCTACACCTGCTACGACTGCGCACAGCCGGCGCAGATAATGCCTTACGCATATGATTATCTGGAGGTGGCGATAGAAAGTCAGCATCCGAAGATGGTATTTATCGAGGCAAATATCATGTTCAGAGATCCTGACAAGCTTCCGTTTTACAAGAAGATAGCCTACAGAATAGAAAATTACGTTCCGATTGTAAAATACCACAGTAACTGGAAGAAGTATTTTACCAAGAACAAAAACAGCTGGCTTAATGTGAACAAGGGGTACATTTACATAACCGGAGTCAAGCCGTCAAAGAAGGATCCGCTCAATTATATGGATATAAATGATGAGAATGAGGCATACATACTTCCGGAAAACCGTGAGTGCTTTGATGATATGATAAAGCTTTGCGAAGAAAATGACATTAAGCTTGTATTGCTTGCAGTTCCGAGTCAGAAGAGCTGGAGCCGTTCCAAGTACAATATGGTCAAGGAGTATGCTGCCGAAAAGAATGTGGATTTTATCGATTTCAATATCGACCACGACCTTGGCATAGACTGGTCAACCGAAACCAAGGACAGAGGCAACCACTTAAACTACTGGGGCGCCAGAAAGGTCTCGGATTATCTTGGCAGCTATATGGAAGAAACCGGCATCCTTACCGACCACAGAGAGGATGAAAAATATAAATCCTGGAACACGGCTTATGGAATTTATAAGAATAATTTGAAGAAGAGGTAGACACAATGGAAGAAAGAAAATTCAACCCGGGCGATATCGTTCAGCACTTTAAAAGGGAAACCTTAAGTGATGAAGAGCGTAACGCCAACAAATACTTATATAGAATAATCGGAGTTGCAGAGCATACCGAAACCAAGGAGCCAATGATGATATATCAGGCATTGTATGATAACTTTGGTATATATGCAAGACCTTATGAGATGTTTATGAGTGAAGTTGACAGAGTTAAATACCCCAAAATCAAGCAGAAGTGGAGATTTGAAGTGAGGAAGGGGTAGAGGGCAAAAACTTATGATAAACCGCGACGATATGCTTGAACTTACACGCCGTATGACACCATCAAGAAACTGCTTTTCAAGGGTTGCAGGAGCATATATGGATGAAGATGGATTTGATAACGGAACCTTCAACATCCATTTTGGTAAGCTCAGTGCAGCAGAGACAAAAAGGAATCTTGATATGGCAAAGGCTGTGATTTTCTCGAATACGAATGAGAATTTAAAAGATTACGGATTTGGTAAGAATCGTAAAGAAAGTCTGTGGCCACTTCTTATGACATTCAAGGAAAATGGACTTAAAGACGATGCCATGCTTGCTACATTATATGAGATTATCGGAGAAAATTACAGGGCAGCAGGCGAGTATTGTATCTTTTTATTTTATGGTTCCTATGATGTGCCGGTAAAAGCAAAGGACAAATCGTGGCTTGAGGGATCGGAAGAGGTGTATGATTTCATCATATGTGCCATAGCACCGCTTGAGGGTGAGTATGAGCCGGGTGATTCGGAATTCGGATTCCTGTTTCCGGCATTTGCGGATAGAAGCAGCGACATAAATAATATGTACATATATCATTCAGATGAAAGTCCGGCACAGACGGAGCTTATCAATCTAATAATTGGGAGGTAGTATATGTACGGAGCAATAATTGGAGATATAGTCGGAAGCAGATTTGAGTTCGACAGAGGCGATAAAAAGAAGATTTTTGAAATGTTCACCAAGGACAATAATTTTACAGATGATACGGTTATGACAGTGGCTGTTGCCGAGGCACTTATGTCGGTGGAAAAGGATGCTTCAGAGCAGGAGATAAAAAATGCGCTTATCAATAGCATAAAGACCTGGGGCAGAGCATATCCGTATGCAGGCTACGGAGGAAGATTTATAGGTTGGCTTTTCTCTGATGATACCAAGCCGTACGGAAGCTACGGAAATGGTTCGGCTATGCGTGTATCAGCTGCAGGCTGGCTCTATGACACTATCGAAAGAACAAGAGAGGTTGCGCGCTTAACTGCAGAGGTCACACACAATCATCCTGAAGGTATAAAGGGTGCAGAGTCAACGGCGGCTATAATCTTTCTTGCAAGAAATGGTTTTGACAAACCGTATATCAAGCAATACGTTATGGACAACTTTGGTTATGATCTGTCACGAAGCTGCGATGATATACGCCCGTCCTACAGGCACGTGGAAAGCTGTCAGGAGACTGTTCCCGAAGCGATAACAGCATTTCTTGAGGGCGAAGACTTTGAGGATGTGGTAAGAACCGCTGTTTCACTGGGTGGTGACTGCGATACCCTTACGGATATAGCGGCTGCCATGGGTGAAGCGTATTATAAAGTTCCGGAAGAATTCAAGAGAAAATGTGATGGATATTTAGACGATAAGATAAAAAATGTGTTGGATAGATTTTATGATTTTATAGATATAAAATAATCAATCTGAATAAAAACTAAAATAATAGTCTCTAAATATACAAAGTCCCTTTTATTTCCCACCCTTTTATGGTATAATACCTGTTGGGTATAAACTTTTGTAAAGTATGGGAAATAAAGGGGATTACAGATGAAATACAAAAATCAAAAGCTAAAGCTGCTTTATCTCGCCAAGATAATGCAGGAAAAAACAGATGACGAACATAGGCTGACTCTTCCGGAGATACAGGAAGAACTTGCAAAGTACGACATAGAGGCGAATCGAAAAACACTTTATGCCGATATAGCTGTGCTCAATGATTATGGTATAGAGATAATCAAAGAGCATGAAGGTTACAAAACATTTTACCACCTCGGCAAGAGAGAATTCGAGCCGGCAGAACTGCGTTTAATCATAGATGCGATAGCATCATCCAAATTCATAACAACTAGAAAATCCAAGCAATTAATTAAAAAATTAGAGAAAATGGTAAGTGTGCACGAGGCAAAGCTTCTTGACAGAGAAGTAATTGTCTCTGACCGTGTTAAGAACATGAATGAAAGTATATTCTACACAGTCGATGCTATCCAATATGCCATTGCAAACAATCACCGAATCAAATTTCGCTATTTCAGTTGGAATACGAAAGGCGAGATGGAATTTCACCACGATGGTGAGTTCTATGATGTAAGTCCATGGGCACTATGTTGGGATTCAGAGAATTACTATTTGGTAGGTTTTGATACAAACATCAACGAAATCCGCCATTACCGTGTCGACAAAATGATGAACACAGAGGAGCTTATGGAAAAGCGTTTAGGTTCCAAGGAGTTTAAGGAAAAGGGCATTGACTCATATACCAAAAAACATTTCCGTATGGTAGGGGGAATCGAAGAACGTGTTACTCTGCTTTGTCAAAATGAAATGGCAAATGTCATCATCGACCAATTTGGCAAGGAAACCAAGCTCCAAAAGGCAGGCAAAGAAAAATTCCGCGTGAAAGTGGATGTAGTTGTAAGTGACCAGTTTATAGGCTGGGTAATTGCACTCGGTGGAAAGATTGTTATAGAAGGACCGGAGAGCGTGAGGGAGAGAGCGAAGGAACTGATGAGGGAGAATTTGGAGAGGTATGAATAATGAATAAGAAAAATAAAAAGTCAAAAAAGTTAGATATAAATAAGTCAAAATATAATAAAAATCTTGCTTCAGTTAAGAAAGATGGAGGGCAGATATGCTATCCACATACTAAAGAGAAAGAAAAGGATAAAGATAAACAGAGGAAATATAATAAACAGCGTAAGAAATACGGATTTGATGAAAGAGAAACGTGGGCACTTGAATATACATCTCTGATGTGGCTATATGAGCATTTGCAGATGTATATTGATATAGGCGGAAAAATTGTAGATTTTGAGAGCCCGTTACCGGATAGTCTTAAAGAAGAGTTCAGTAAATATGATTTGACTGTCAATACACAGTTAGACGTGATAAAAGAGATACTTAGTGAAATCGAAAAATATGACCGTAATCATTATGCATGTGATTCAGATAAAGAAGAAAAAGCATATAAGCATGGCCGAAGGGCGCTTATGTTTTATGCAATTATATTGCCGATGATGTGGTGGTAGAGGATTGTATTATGAAATTTTTGATTTAGGTTTGCTGAATAAGTGTTTTTAAGAAATTAAGAAAAAATCAATATTAATTATTGAAAATAAGCTAGAGTAAAGGAGTTAACTATGGCACAGGGAGTAATTTATATATTAACAAATCCATCATTTCCTGATTATGTGAAAATTGGATATGCAGATGATATAAAGCAAAGATTATCACATTTAAATCGTAGCGAATGTATACCGTTTGCGTTTAGAATATATGCTACATATGAAGTGGATTCGAGATTATCAGATAAAAAGATACATTCAATAATTGATAGGATTAATCCTGACTTAAGATCAATAGATAATTTTAACGGTCAGAAAAGAGTTCGTGAATTTTATGCTATGACACCGGAGGATGCATATGGAATATTGGAAGCAATAGCAGAAATACATGGATTTAGTGACAGACTCAAAAAATACGAAAAGAGTGAGAGTGAAACAAATGATGAAAGGCTTGCAGAAGAAATAGATAATGAAAGCACCGAACGCGCAGCAAACTTCTCATTTTCAGCATGTCAGATTCAGATAGGTGAGCAGATTGAATATTATGCAGATCACGATATTAAGGCAACAGTTGTTGATGATAGAAAAGTAAGCTATGAGGGAGAGATATATTCATTAACTGCTTTGGCTAAAAAGCTTACAGGTAAGAAGAACAATATAGCAGGACCGAGGTATTTTAAATATAAGGGTGAATGGTTGAATACGGTTAGACATAGGTTAGGGGTATGATGATTTTAATATTAATAATTATTTTGATTAGATGTAATATTTTTGAAGAATATAAAGTGTTTTAGTTATAAAGGAGGGTATTATGCATACATCAGAACAATTAGTGATTATGGAAGAGTATAGTAATTCAATAGATAATGATGTTAAAGACTTCATAGAGGATGTTATAAATGGAAATGATAGAATAAACTTTATAACAGTTGCATTTTTATCTGATAAAGCAGCTAAAAGAATTAAGGAATTGACAGGTAAAGATGTAGAGGGGAGCAGAGTTGTTTTAGATATAAATGCTATTAAACATATAATTAACAGACATGGAAAAGAAGGAAAGCAAGATACATCTATGAAAAACATTGAAGATATAGCAAGAATGGGATATGTCATATCAAATTATGATGATATTGTGTATGAGGGAATAACAACAACGGGTTATCTTGATGAAAATGGAGAAGCATCACCGATGATAAAGATGAGTAAAAGAATTGATGGTACATATTATATTATTGAAACTGTAAATTCCTCAAAGCGTAAGAAGAATTATATTGTTTCAGCATATATAAAAAAAGCGGAAAAATAAAGAACAGCCAACTGATCCCTGATAAATGTGGTTACCTTCAGGATACGTCCGAAACGTAATCAGATATAGCTGTTCTTAATATTATAATAACATATTAGAATAAAAATGCAAGGAAATTAAAAATAATATAAAAACTAAAGGATAATTATTTAAATATACAAGAGGTAAAAGTATGGGAGATATACTTGTAATTGGAAATGGATTTGATTTACATCATGGGATGAAAACAAACTATATAGATTTAATAGATTTTATGAAAAATATTCAGGATGATATCAACTATGTTGATAAAAAAATCCGAGATGTTTTTGTTCCATATTTTAATAATGATTTTTTGTTGTACTGTATTAATGATTTAAAATATACTTCAAATAAAACATGGATTGATTTGGAAATCGAAATTAAAATTATAATTGTAAAATTATTGGATTTTTTACAAAGTGAAAGTGAAAGAAAATTTAGTAGTATTCAGGACTACAAAAATTATAAATACAGTCATAATATTAATGACTCAACTCAAAGAGTTTTATTAAAAGATATAAAAAGTATATTTAATGACAATGGGGAAGAATATGAGATTAATAAAATATTTATTACAGCATGGAATACTATAGATACGGATGAAGTAATGAAAAATATGGAAGAACAATTAAGTGACTTGGAGTCTATATTAAGATTGTATCTAAAATATGCGGAAAAGAAGTATAGGGATGAGGACAAGTATAAAATAGATGAACAAATAAATAGTATTTCTCCTGATTATGTTATAAACTTTAATTATACAGATACGATATCAGAAATTTATAATATTGATAAGGGAAAGATTTGTTATGTACATGGTAGTATTGATAAAGAAAATATCGTTTTGGGATATGATGATAAAAATAGTACGCAAGAAGATATAGTGTTCAAAAAGTATTATCGAAGAATAATAAAAGGCACAGATAAAATTGAATGGAAAAATATGCATGTTGATGATGGTTATGGTGGATATCATGAAAAAAATATTCACTTTTATGGACATATTGCTAATCATGCAGGAATAAAAAGAATAGCTGAGTGTTATATTACTGATAGTGGAAAATTATCAACTAGATTATGGAGAAATAAATGAAATAATAAGGAGACTTGAGAATTTAGTCTGTTGTGAAAGTACATATCGATAACTAATATTTATTACATAGGAGATTAATATTTTAATGAACAATTCCAAAACCGAAATAATCAAATCCGTAATGGACATAGAATACACACCCATAGTATTTGAAGAAGAAACAGCACTAAAGGAATATACTCGATATTCATTTGACGGTGTTGCTTCATTAGGCTCTATATTTGCACAGATACCACAGGCATTTCGAACTGCCACATCAACTGTAAATGGTGGGCAGCAGTTATACGCTTTAAATATGCGTGGCTATAAAGGAACTGTTGCGTCCTTGGATGGAAACGGAATAGATATGCTTACCGGTGTATTTAAAAATGGTAAGTTACAAGGAAATGCAGTATATAATCCGGTCAATACTACAGTTCAGACAACTATGGCTATCAATCCGGCACTTGTTTGTATGAGTGTTGGATAGAAATGCAAAAAAGACGGAACAGACAATGACGGCATTTTCGGAGAGTAGAACTGATGATGTGAAAGTATTTATTGATAATATTGACAGAGTAAATATGCTTTATAATAATCCTATGGAAGTGTTGTTTGATAAGGATGGGTTGTATATAAAGCAAAACAATGGGTGATATAATAATTATTGGAGTGGTAACATCATGGCTATAATGAATGAATTAGATTCCACATGTGGAATTTCTGATGATGAATTAACTGAAAGGTTTAAGGCATCCATAAGGATAGATGATGAGATTAGAAGAATAAAAGGGTTGCCGGTTGCAAGATACGATGATGAAACAAGGCGAGCATACCTTGAATATCCTGACGGAAGAAGAGAATATGTTGGTGAAAATAATAAATAACGGCAAATAATATTTAATGATGAAATTAATTAAATAGCGTTTTGCCCCAAAATACAATAATGACAAAATGCTATCATATAGTATATTATATTTCAATTATGGCGAATTCGCCATAATTTTAAGTATTCTGAATTTCAGAAGGATTCAGTTATTAAAAAATTTCTAATAACTGACGATGATGAAAAAACATATAATACAAACCATTATTTATTTGAAAGAGTTTGACATAATTGCGAAAGGAACAGTCATTATGGGTAAAGAAATAAAAGTAAGAAATAGCACGGTAGATTTCCTTGTGTTCACCAGAGATGCTGGAGAAGATGGAATAGAAGTACGCATACAGAATCAGGATGTATGGTTGACTCAAAAGGCAATCGGTCAGTTATTTGATATAGATAGAAGTGTTGTCACAAAACATCTAAATAATATATTTAAAGACGGTGAATTGGATGAAAATTCAACTTGTGCAAATTTTGCACAAGTTGCTGATAATGGGAAGAAATATAATTATAAGTTTTATTCTCTTGCTGCCATTATTGCTGTTGGATATCGAACCAATTCTGAAAGAGCGACACAGTTCAGAACATGGGCGACTAAGGTGTTGGATACATTTACCAAGCAGGGCTATGTGCTTGATAAAGACAGACTGATAAATGGACAAATATTTGATGAGGATTATTTTGATCATCTTGTTGCAGAGATACAGGAGATTCGAGCAAGTGAGAGAAGATTTTATCAAAAGATTACAGATATCTACGCAACAGCAGTTGATTATGATAAAGAATCAATAATTACCAAAGAATTCTATGCTACTGTTCAAAATAAAATGCACTATGCGGTGCATGGAAATACTGCAGCCGAGGTCATTGTCGCAAGAGCTAATCATAAGAAAGAACATATGGGCCTTACTTCGTGGAAGAATGCGCCTGATGGAAAGATAGAAAAACAGATGTTTCCATAGCAAAAGAATTTGCTGAAAGTGAATTTGAGAAGTACAGAATAATTCAAGATACTCTATATCAAAGTGATTTTGATAGACTTGTTAAAGATATTGAAGATAAAGAATAAAGTACAAAAACTTCTATGTAAAAAAATTTACATAGAAGTTTTTCTTTTAACCCACACAAACCCTTTCGCTGTTCTCACATCAGCATCCTTAAAGTGATTACCCTGATTCCATTCGAGAGTTACATTTATGCCTTGTTCGTTAAGCCATGCGTAAGCCTCACGGATGCAGTCGCCGACAGTCGCCATAGTAGGATTTTTCGCCCTTTCTTCTTTATCACCTAAACTTAAGTAGACGTTTCGCACCTTTATCTCGTTGGCTTTCATATAGCTCACAAAACCCGGAAACCATATGGATGGAGAGGCTGCGACAACACCTTCAAATACATCGGTCTGATAGACTGCCCACAGGGCAAATAAGCCGGCAAGGGAATATCCGCCGATGTAGTAGGTTTTGGTTTTATCTTCTGTAAGCTTTAAGACCTCTTCAAGCATCCGGCAAGCTTCGCCGCCGAAGTCCTCATTTCCAAAGACCGCAGGTGCTTTCCAGGGCGAGAGGTCGTTGTTCCAATTATTGACCTTTATGGCGATGAGCTTAAAGTCTGTTTTGGATGACTCTTTGATAAGAGCAACTTCATTTTCAATATATGCCGTGTCGTGGTCATCTACCGGTTGGATCAAAATTGTATCTGCATTTGGGTTGCCGTATTCAAATGTTTTCATTGTGTCACCTATTATTGTTATTCCTCATAATTTTTATACTTTATCATACTTTATAAATACTTTACTTTATTATGTTTTATCATACTTCATAAACATCATACTTTAAATTATATTTACAAGTGTTTGGATGTCAATTAAAATATTAGATAATATAAGTTTCAAAAGGACGCCTTTTTTAGTAATTTATTTAACGAGGTAACAACCATGTCTTTTAAGATAATAAGAAACAATATTATAAATGTATCAGCAGACGCAATAGTAAACACTGCCAATCCTGAACCTACTTATGCGGGTGGTGTTGATTCTGCGATTTATAAGGCTGCAGGCGCAAAGAAGCTTTTGAAAGAAAGAAAAAAGATAGGTCGTATAGAGGTTGGAAATGCTGTATCTACACCGGCGTTTAAGCTTTCTGCAAAGTACATAATCCATACTGTAGGACCTGTGTGGCAGGGTGGAGATTTCGGCGAGCGTGAGGCAGTAAGAAGCTGCTATGAGAATAGTCTTAAACTGGCTAAAGAGCTTGGCTGCGAGAGCATCGCATTTCCGCTTATAGCTACAGGTGTATATGGTTTTCCAAAGGCGGAAGCGCTTCAGATAGCCGTTTCTGTTTTCAGTGAATTTCTTGTGGACTCTGATTCTGATATGGAGATAACTCTTGTGGTATTTGATGAAAAGTCTTTCGTATTGTCGGATAAGATTTTTTCAGGTGTTGAGGAGTTCATAGATAATAATTATGTAACTAAAAAGGTTTATGAAGAATATGAAACTGAAGATGAAATGAGGATGTTGCTTGATGGTGACAGACGTGGAGATAGACCGAGGCTTATGGCTGCAAGGCCTTCGGCATCTATGCCGGAAAACATGTCAGAAAGAAGATTTCAGGCTGCCGAGATGGCTCCGCAAGCTTATTTAGGGCATAAACCTTTTCTGAAAAATAAAAAGATTGCAGATTCTTTTGAGGAAGATAAAGTAACCGAATCACAAATCGAATGTGAACAAAGCGAGGCGATAGCTAAATATATCGGTAATAATAAAATTCACAGCTCACTTGATGACAAAGTGGCACATATCAAGGACACTTGGCAGGAGAATCTGCTGCATCTGATTGACGAAAGAGGCTTTACGGATATTGAGGTTTATAAGCGGGCAAATGTTGACAGAAAGCTTTTTTCCAAGATAAGAAGCAATCCTTCATATCAGCCAAAGAAGATTACCGCTATGGCATTTGCACTTGCTTTAAGGCTTAACCTTGATGAGACAAAGGATTTCCTAAGCCGTGCAGGATATGCTCTTTCGCCGAGCAGTATGTTTGATTTGATTGTAGAGTACTTTATTGAAAATGAGGTCTATGACATTTACACGATTAACCTTGCATTATTTAAGCATGAGCAGCAGCTTCTCGGAGATTAGAAGCTGCTCTTTTTATTTGTACATTTCAAAAGTCGCCTGCGAAGCGACCATTTTAATTTTCCAATTCGTTATACTTATCTCGTAACTTGAAGTTGACACTGATGTGACAAGGTTCATGCCATGACACACAGAAGCGTGACAAGACTCATGCGCGTGTCACATATGAAGGAGGTAAGTTTTATGAAGAAAGGTTTAACAGAGGTTGTATTTATTTTAGACAGAAGCGGTTCGATGAGCGGACTTGAGGCAGATACTATAGGCGGTTACAATTCCATGTTGGAAAAACAAAGGATCGGCGAAGGTGAGGTTATCATTTCGACAGTTTTATTTGATGACAAGATAGAGGTTATACACGACAGAAAACCGATAACAGAGGTGAAGCCTATAACTTCAAAGGAGTATTATGTAAGGGGATGCACAGCTCTTTTAGATGCTGTCGGAGGAGCGATTCACCATATCGGACATACCCATAAGGAGGCTGAACCAAATGATGTTCCGGAGAAGACTTTATTTATCATAACCACTGACGGTATGGAAAATGCGAGCAAAAAATACACCTATGACAAGATTAAGAAGATGGTGGAAAAAAAGAAGAAAAAGCTCGGTTGGGAGTTTATCTTTATGGGTGCTAATATTGATGCTATTTCGGTCGCAAGTCAATTTGGAATTGCAAAAAATCGTGCAGTAAGATATGAAAGTGATTCTGTGGGAACCAGACTTAATTATAATGTTATGTCCAATCTAATATCAAGTGCACGTATGTGCCAAAGTTCTGCCAAGATGACACAGGCATTTAATGATGAAAATTTTCTTGAAGATATAGAAAATGATTATGAAAAAAGGCATAAATAAATATTGACATAGGGGATATATCCCCTTATAATATAAATAGAATTATAAGGGGAGGGCGTAACAAATATGCCGACAATTTCTAATTTTTATGGTATTATAATTATAATGTATTTAAGAAATAAAGAACATAATCCCCCACATATTCACGCAATTACTCAAGATTATGCTGCTCCTTTTCTTATTGAAACAGGAGATATTATGGAAGGGGAATTTCCTCGAAAAGCAAAAATGTTGGTCAAGGAATTTGTTTTAAAATATAAGAATGAATTAAAGGAGATGTGGGAAACAGAAAACTATAGAAAACTCCCACCATTAGATTAATATGTTTCATAAAGCGTTAGAATTAGAATTCAAAGATGGAACCGAGCTTGAACTTACTTTTCAAGATGGAAAGGTAAAACAATATGATATGGCTGTGCTCTTTACTAAGTACCCGCAACTGCATGCCCTTGAAAACAGAGACTTGTTTTTATCCGGTCAACTAATGGGCTCGTATGGTATAAGATGGAATGATGATTTGGACATTGATGTTGAGACCATATATGAAGAAGGGCGTACTGTACGCCTTGTTAAGCTTGCGATAGCATTTATGGTTGGTGAGGAGGTAATGCATGCAAGAACCAAGAGGGGATTGACACAGAAACAGTTATCTGAAGCTACAGGCATTGATCAGTCAGATTTATCCAAGATAGAAAGAGGTATGGCAAATGTATCTGTAAGTACACTCAACAGAATTGCTCTGGCATTGGGGTGTAGGTTGAATATTAATTTTTCTTATGAAGATGATTAAATAGATTATAAAAAACAAGATATCCACACCATGGGTTATAGCTTTTAGCTATAACCCATAGTATTTTTTAGGAATTATACATAATCAAAAGCTCGTGCTATATTAATCCAAAGAAAAACACTATGAATTAAGGAGAGTGATAGTAATGGGAGATATTAAGCTGATTAGTCCGTTTGATGAGATTGACAATAACACTTATCTTGAGACAGCAGAAGCGGTTGCGAAGTGGATTGACAGATTTTCCGTTAAGAAGGATAAAGGAAAAAGTTGGAAGATAAGCAGCGGAGAGGGTTCTTCAGAGGGAGATGAACTGGCAGGTAAGTTAAGTGACAGGACTATTTATTCCGGAGCTGCGGGTATCGGTTTCTTTTATATCCAGCTCTATGAGGCAACCGGTAAAAAGGAGTATCTGGAGGAAGCTATTCAGGCAGGAGAATATCTGCTTGATACATACGACGAAGAGCTCGGTAAGAAACCGGGGATTCATACGGGTTTATCCGGTGAGGGTTTATTTGCTTATCATCTGTATCAAAAAACAGGCGATGAAAGATATCTGGAATATGCAAGAAAGGCTGGAGATGCCGTTTACAAATACGCCATTAAAAAGGACAGTGAGGTTCATTGGTATAACCTGATTGACTATATGGGAGATGGAAGCACCATTTTATATTGGATTTATCTGTCAGATATAACGGGCGATGAAAAGTATCTTTCATATGCTAAGGAAACGCTTGATTATATTATAAGTCTTGCGACAGTAAATGATGACGGAACGGTTAATTGGAACTTCCTTGAGATAAATGATTATTTCAAAAATCTTCCTGCCGGCGGACTTATTTCCAACTTTGCACATGGAACTGCCGGAGTGGTTTATTTACTTACCAAATATTATGAAGCATCTAAGGATGAAAATTATCTGTCTTACGCAAAAAAGGGTTTTTCGTTCCTTGAAAATATTGCGGTAAAGGATGGAGATTCGGCGATTGTTCCTTATATATATTGGAAGGATACGGGAAAAGCCTACGATATATTTTATCTTAGTCTATGTCACGGACCGGTCGGAACGGCAATTGTGGCAAAGGAGCTTTATCAGGCAACAGGTGATAAGGATTATATTGAATTCTATAGAAAGCTTACAAATGCACTTGTAAAAGCGGGTGTTCCGAATATCCGCTCAGCAGGCTATTGGAATGACTGCATATGCTGTGGTTCGTCCGGCGTACTGCTTCATTTTATAGACGGAATAGATACTATAGGTGATGAAAAATATGAAAGACTTGCCAAGGAGACTGCAAGAAAATTAATCGGAGATGCATTTAAGGATGATAAAGGAATACGTTGGTACAATGCGTGGACGAGAGTAATTCCGTGGAATGTGGATTCACACCTTGGCCTGTATATAGGTGCAGCCGGTTCGGCGAGTGCATTGCTTTCGCTATATGGAAAGCTTGAAAATAAAGAAATAACACCGTTGGTTGAGTTTTGACAAAGAGATAAAAATATAAATTAATTACAAAAATATGAAATATAAGTGTGAAATTTAGGAGGAAAAAGATATGAGTAAAATTTATTCAAGTATTACAGAGTTGGTAGGACGTACACCTTTGGTTGAGCTTACAAATTTTGAAAAGGATAATAATCTTAAGGCAAAGATTTTGGGAAAGCTGGAGTATTTTAATCCGACGGGAAGCGTAAAGGACAGGGCTGCACTTAGTATGCTTGAGGGAGCGGAAAAGGACGGTAGACTTAAACCGGGGCAGACAGTTGTGGAAACCACAAGCGGCAATACGGGAATAGCTTTGGCGGCATTTTGTGCAGCTAAGAATCATCCGCTTATCATATATATGGAGCCGGGATGTACTCCGGAAAGAATTCAGATTATGAAGGCGTACGGAACGGATGTAAGAGGGCTTAATGATATTCCGGGAGCAGATGCTATACTCAAGGAGTTTGGCTTTAATCCTGTTAAGCTTATGGAAGCAGTAGGTAAAGAAGCAAAGGAAAAGGATTATTTCTACGTGGGACAACTGTTTAACGAGGATAATCCCAAAGCGCATTATCAGACAACCGGACCTGAGCTTGTTGAGGATACAGACGGAAAGATAGATATAGCTGTTATGCTTGTTGGTACAGCGGGCACGATTGCCGGTGTGGGTACATATCTTAAGGACAATATAGAAGGCGTTAAAGTGGTTGGAGTACAGCCGACACCGGATTCACTTTCCTTTGTACCTGATGCTAAGGCAACCATAGACGGTGTTGTTGTGTTCCAGACAGAAGAAAAACCGTGTAGTCATCCGTTTATAGTTAAAAGAAATTTCCAATTTGATGAGATTATAAATGTAAGCGGAGAAGCAGCGTATGAGTCTGCAAGAGAGCTTGCACAATCTGATGGAATATTTTTGGGTGCATCCGCTGCTGCAGCACTTACCGCAGCAAAAGAACTTGCCTTAAGACCTGAAAATGAAGGCAAGAATATAGTAGCTGTTTTTGCGGATAACGGAATGAAATACTTAAGTACTAATATGTACCATTTTGATTAATAAATTAGGTTGTTTTATGATTTTATAGGTAGTAAAGCCTTCCCTTTTATGGTATTATAAATCTATATAAACTGTGAGCAGGGGGGAGGCTTTCTATGGAAAAGAGAATGAATGAGCAGGAGCTTTTGGACAGCTTTGACGAGGCTCTTTTAAATAATCATATATTTGTTGTGTATCAACCGAAGATTAATCATGCCACAGGCAGGATGGTCGGTGCGGAGGCACTTATGAGATGGAGACATCCGGAGTACGGTATGCAGTTTCCGTCGGAATTTATTCCGGTGCTAGAGAAGAGTAATCTTATATGCAAGGCTGACCTTTATGTATTCGAACAGGTTTGTCGCCTTCAGAGAAAATGTATCGACGAGGGAAGACATATAGTGCCGATTTCCTTCAATATGTCGAGATATGACATTTACAATAATAATTACGTGGATGAAATTGAGAAGATTCGTGCAAAGTATGATGTTCCGGTCAAGTATCTTCGCGTGGAGATAACAGAGTCATCTGCTGTTGGCGGTGTGGAGCTTATCTCAAGTGTGGTTGATAAGCTTCACGAGCTTGGTTACATAGTTGAGATGGATGATTTTGGAAGCGGTTATTCATCCTTAAATGTGCTTAAGGATCTTAATGTTGATATTATCAAGCTTGATATGAGATTTTTGAGTGGAGATATCGGCGGACGAGGCGGTACGATTATAAGCTCTATCGTTCAGATGACGAAGTGGCTCAACACCCCTGTTATCGCAGAGGGTGTCGAGACTATCGAGCAGGCAGACTATATGAAGAGTATCGGCTGCAAATATATCCAGGGATACCTTTATTCCAAGCCGGTTGAGGAGAAAGAATTTATAGAGAAGCTTGATTCAATTGAGCATGAGCCGGTAGGACCTGCCATGGATCTTATCAGTACTATGGATGCCGGAAAGTTTTGGAATCCTGAATCTCTTGAGACGCTTATCTTCAATAATTACGTAGGTGGTGCCGCTATATTTACATATAATAAAAACGGCAAGATAGAGATTTTGAGGATTAATCAAAAATATATCAAAGAGGTTGGTATGAATCAGACTGAACTTGATATCCTTAATTCCGATCCGCTTAATTCCTTTGATGATGAGAATAAAAAGATTTATTATGATACTCTTGAGCGTGCTATCAAGTCGGAGGATGAAGAAACCTGTGAGACATGGAGGCATCTTTACAGTGATTGCTGCGGTGAGGATACGATATGTGTTAAGAGCTTTGTCCGTATGATTGGAAGGACAGAGGATCAGTATATTTTCTATACAATGGTTCAAAATATTACCAAGGAAAAGAAAATGTATGAAGATTTGTACGAAAGCGAGAGAAGATTCCGCTTTGCCAGCGAACAGGTGAATGTCTATGCGTGGGAGTATGACATAGATACCAAGGAGATGCGGCCATGCTTTAGATGTATGAGAGATTTGGGGCTTCCACCGCTTTTAAAGAATTATCCGGAGCCGGCTATTGAAGTTGGAATCTTTCCACCTGATTATGCGGATATGTACAGAGATTGGCATAAGCAGCTTGAGGAGGGTGTCGGAACCTTAGAGGGTATCATACCGCTTACAGTCGGCCGTGTACCTTTCCATGTCAGATACACTACAGAATTTGATGAGAACGGAAAGCCTCTTAAGGCTTACGGTTCGGCAGCACTCGTTGTCGATGGCGAGGCTTGATAAAATAACTAACGAAAGAAGAATATATGTAAAGGTATATTCTTCTTTTTGCAATTAGAAAAGGCAGCAAACAGATGTCAGGATTTTTACCGACAACAAAAGAAGAAATGAAGTCGCTTGGCATAGACCGGCTTGACTTCGTATATGTTACGGGTGATGCCTATGTGGATCACCCTTCTTTTGGTACGGCAATTATCAGTAGGATTTTGGAGGCGCACGGCTATACTGTGGGGATTATCTCACAGCCGGATTGGAAGGATGACAGCAGTATAGCCATACTTGGTGAGCCGAGACTTGCATTTCTTGTATCTGCCGGCAATATGGATTCCATGGTTAATCATTACAGCGTGTCGAAGAAAAGGCGTGATAAGGACAGCTATACACCGGGCGGTGTGATGGGTAAAAGACCTGACTATGCGACGATTGTTTATTCTAATCTTATAAGACATACATATAAAAAGACGCCGATTCTTATCGGCGGTATAGAGGCGAGCTTAAGAAGGCTTGCACATTATGATTATTGGTCGGATAAGCTTAAGCGCTCCGTTCTTATGGATTCGGGTGCGGATATTTTGATGTACGGAATGGGTGAAAGAGCGGTTGTCGAGCTTGCCGATGCACTTAATTCGGGACTTGATGTGGCAGACATTACATTTGTGGACGGAACGGTTTACAGGACAAGTGATATAAGTTCCGTCGTTGATTATATAGAGCTTCCTTCGTATGAGAGCATGAAGGAGGATAAGCTTCTTTACGCAAATAGCTTTTACACGCAGTACTGCAATACGGATGCATATTCGGGTAAGAGGCTGGTAGAACCTTATGCCAACAAGCAGTACATAGTTCAAAATCCGCCTTCCAAGCCGCTTACGGTGCAGGAAATGGATGATGTCTATGCACTTCCTTATATGCGAACTTACCATCCGTCTTATGAAGAGGCGGGCGGTGTGCCTGCCATAGAGGAGGTAAAGTTCAGTCTCATAAGCAATCGTGGTTGCTATGGCGGCTGCAGCTTCTGTGCGCTTACCTTTCATCAGGGTCGCATCATGCAGACGAGAAGCCACGAGTCGCTGATAGAGGAAGCGAAGCTTATAACAAAGGATAAGGATTTCAAGGGCTACATCCATGATGTGGGCGGTCCGACTGCAAACTTTTATCATAAGGCTTGTAAAAAACAGGAGCGATACGGCGCATGTCCTAACAAGCAATGTCTGTTCCCGAAGCCTTGTGAAAATCTGATTATAAATCACGATGACTATCTGGCACTTTTGCGCAAGCTTAGAGCTCTGCCGGGTATCAAAAAGGTCTTTGTTCGTTCGGGAATCCGTTTTGACTATATGCTCTATGATAAGGACGATACATTTTTCAGGGAGCTCTGTGAGTATCACGTAAGCGGTCAGCTTAAGGTCGCGCCGGAGCACGTGGCTGACTCGGTGCTTTCCAAGATGGGCAAGCCGGAGAACTCTGTCTACAAGGCATTTGCAAAAAAGTATGCAAGGATAAATGAAAAGCTCGGCAAGAAGCAGTACCTCGTGCCGTACCTTATGTCCTCGCATCCGGGCTCCGATCTTAAGGCGGCGATTGAGCTTGCCGAACACGTTAGGGACATCGGATATATGCCGGAGCAGGTGCAGGACTTTTATCCGACACCGTCCACCATATCCACGGTTATGTACTATACGGGCGTTGACCCGCGGGACATGACAAAGGTTTATGTGCCGAAGAATCCTCACGAAAAAGCGATGCAGAGGGCGCTTATACAATATCGTAATCCGGATAACTACGAGCTTGTTAAAGAAGCACTTCTCAAGGCTGGCAGAGGCGACCTGATTGGATTTGATGAGAAGTGCCTGATACGCCCGAGGAAGATGGCAGGTGTTTCGGGAAAAACAAAACCAAAGAATAATATGGGTTCTTCCGAAAAGGGTAAATTGAGAAATAAAAACCAGTCCGGTCAAAGTAAGAAAAAGACCATCAGAAACGTACACAAGAAAAAATGATGTGATAAGGCGCATGCCCGTGACACATTTAGATAAAACGATGTGATAAGACACACCCGCTGAAACATTTTGGACAAAAGAATTGTCCAGACTAATTTTTATTTGTGTGGTAGTATAAGTAAAACGGCGAAAAGGAGTGGTAGTATGGCTTATACAAAAGAAGAGTTGATGGAAAAGGCAAAGACCGTTTCGGGACCCAATATGCTGCACACTAAAGATAAAGATTACATTTTTAACAGGGTGCTGTACGTAGAAGATTATTTTAAATTCTTTGACAAGGTCGAAGGCGATAAAGGACGCGCAACGCCAAATTTATTGAATGAGAAATTATCCGAATATTACGATTACTCTGCCAAAACGATTCAAAGATGCAATAAGAAGCTGATTGAAGGTGAGGGTAGGGAGGCAGGCGATGAGACGTTGGTGGCATATCTGAGGGCGATACAGAATGTTGAAGCCTTCAATCCCGATAAGCATACATATATTAGGGAAATTGAGATTCCAAATGAAAATCCTGATGTCAAGCTTCATCCGGACATCGAAGACAAGCTTGCACTTGATATAGTCAAAATGAGTGATGAGCAGAAAAATAAATATATTCGAACTCAAATGGTTTCGTTGCTCCATAAGCTTGAAAGCAGCAGATTCTTTTATTATGAGCCGGATGTATATCCAAGGAAGGACGGCAGAGAATATTTCAGGAAAAAGGTCGATAAAATATATTCCACTATTGATTTATGCTACGCCACATACACCGAGATGAATAAAAAATGGAAGGATATTTTCAGACAGATTGAGGATATGACTAAAATGTGCGCCTTTCCGGGAATTTCGGACAAAAGATGGATTGCCGCAAATGAAGCGATTATATATTTTGATGTGGTGTTTGATTTTCTGGAAGAGGAATCCTTTTTATACAGAGCCGTAAAGAACGGGAAATATGAAAATGTTCATTTTGTGGTTGATGTTGATAAGGATATGATTGCCAGACGAAAGAAATTCTTAAATGAGGCACACAAGGAGGCAGACGAAAAAAATGAACCGTACTCCGAGTATCGCATATTGGAGCGGGAAATGATAAAGGCACTGGATAAGTTGGAAAGAGGAATTGTTTATGAGGCGTGATCAGGGTGTGAATATGATTTGAGAGATTTTTAGGTTAAGGAGGAAAAAGGTTGTGGAAAACGAGCAGACAAATGATGAGTTTCAAATTAAAACATCTGAATTTTATAGAAAGTCGAATAAGACGAACAGTTATGATGAAATTTTAAATCTTACGGGTTTGAATATTGATAAATTATACCAATACGATAAGGGAATAGTAAAGGAAATTGATTTATATTCGCCCAAGGAGAAAGATGAACCATTTTTGCATGATAAGGTTTCTGGTAATTTTCACTTGTTACCAAATGAAACGAAATTGTTTAATGAGATTTCTGAAGATATAAGAAAAAAAAGAGATGATATTTTAAATAAATTAGAAGAAAAGATTAATGAAGTGGATAAAAAAAAGATTGTTATTGATAAAAGAGCTGGAAGTGGGGGAAATATAAAAAAAGCACCAAATAATGATTTTAAGAGTGGTGGAAAATTATTCTCATATATTAGAGTATGGAAGAATTATATTCCATATGACCTGATGTTTATTAGATTTTTTATTGATGAAAATAAAAAAACTGTAAATTGTATTTTGAAATCATTTCAGTTTTGTAGAGGTGATTTTATGCGTTCCTATCTTGCATATCCAACATCAGCTGATTCTCCGGCTGAAAAAAGAGTTGAATTTATGTATTATAATCCCGAAGTTACGTTTGATACTCCAGATGATAAAGTTGCAGAATGCTTTTTGAATTTTGTAAAGAATTATTAATTCTTATATGAATTATAAAAAGACCGATTTATATATGATTACCTATAAGATGCTGTTGTTGAATCCATATCATAGGTAAAAAAAGAAGCAAGCGAATAGGAAAAATAGTGTGATTACCTATAAGCTACTGCTGTTATCAGTGTCTTATAGGTAAATATAGAAAAACTGAAAAGAAAAGTCAAGAATTTACCTATAAGATAATGAAACGGAATATACCTTATAGGTAAATTCAAAAAAAATAAAGAAAAAATGATTCAAAAATTACCTATAAGTAACTACGATGTGTAGATATTTATAGGTAAATAAGTTTTCAAAACAAGAAATACATTTCAATCAGAGCAACATTTAGTAGATTACCGCCGTTTTTAGAGGAGGATTATAAGTTATGACTATGGAACTTCTTGAACATATATTAGAGGAAAATAACATACCGAAGGATGTTCATTTTATGAGTGACAGTGGGTGGGAATGTGATGCCGCCGAGATGGACGGAATATTCTACAACAGAAAGAGCAATACAATTATATTTGCTCAAAGCGGAGCTTCGGAAAGAGGATATGAAGAGTCCGAAGAATGGGAGATACTTTATGATCCTGATCTGATAAAAGTTGAAGAACTTGAAGTTTATCCGGTTTCCAGTTTGATGACCTTTGGAATTACTAAAGAGTTTAAGAAGGCACTTAAAGCGGCAGGTGATTTTGAACAATACTATGGAATAAAAGAAACCGAAGAAAGATACGATGATATTGATTTTCGGTGGAGGCCTCTTTTTTACAGCATTAAGATTAAAGGACAATTTATAGGATATATAGGATTTCGTGGCGGAGATTCCGCCTTGGAACCAGAGATATACATATTTTAGCAATTAGGATTTCATGGCGAAGATTCCGCCTTGGAACCGGAGATATACATATTTGAACAATATCGAAATAAGGGGTATGGCACCAAAGTTTTAAAGAAATTTATAGAAATTGCCTTTAAGGATGGTTTGCGCAAGACGTGGAGAGAGGATACAGAAGATCAGCCGCCTTTTTACTCAATTAAAGAAGAAACTGTATTTCCGGAAAAGCTTGTTTCTACTATTAGGGTGGAAAATGAATACTCCAAGAAGATGATGTTGGCATGTGGATTTCGTGAGAATAAGGAAATTACAGCGGAGTTTGTACTTTGGGATGTTGAGAATTTAGAAACCGATTTAATTCAGGTAAGGGAATTTGAAATCACAAAGGAAGAAATACTTAATGAAAAAAATTGATTATAAAGATTATCTTACAAGGAGAATTTAAAAATATGCATATTTCTTCGGATGAAAATAATTTCAGAAATAAAAAATATCTCGAAGCTATGGACAAAGAGTTTAAGAGAATGTTCAGGGCTTATCACAGGTATATCGCTTACAGAAATAAACTATTAAATGAATTAACCCTGTCGAAGGAAGATAAGGCGGCATTGCAAAAAATCGATAAAAAATTTTGCGCCAATATCGACCGGAGCAGGAAGAGGATTGATAAGGAAGATTTTAAGGATGCCACATGGCGATGATAGTTTTATAATGGAAGAGTTCCTTTATACATAAAAGGAGAGCTGCAAATGTCTAAACTTTATTATGAAGATACTGCAAATTGGAGTTATACCGAATATGGCAGTCTCAATTCCCTTTTTGTAAAAATGTTTAATTATATGGACAAATATAAAGATGAGATAGAGGCAATTAATATTGACGATATGTCAGAGCAAGCTAAGGTTATACTTTATTGTGTAATAACTTATCGTTTGGATTTAGAGGAAATAATAAAACAATTTCCCAATCTTGCAGGATTAAGAGATACAAAACCGCTTAAAAAGCCAATTTGTCTGATGGAACATCCATTCAATGTATTTAAGGAATATAAAGAAATGAATGTGTTATATTAAGAGGAAATTATTTTTGCAGAGAGGAGCAATTATATATGACACTACAGACATTAATTGATATAAAATGTAGAAATAATAATGAATATTGTAAAATTGTTTTTAATAACTTCATTATTGATTTATATAAAAATTCAAATAAATATAAAGATTTTTTAAAAATAGAACCAGATTGGAAAACCCTTGATCAAAAATCAATTAGTTTGATTGTTTCCAGCATGTATCATCTTGCTAGAAAAACTGAATGGAAAATGAAAGTATATCCATGGATGTTAGACGAAAAATTTATTCTTAAAGAGCCCTATTTTGCTTTAAATGCTAAAGGTATGTTGAAGGTTATCTTATTACAAGAAAGTCCAAAAGACTTCAGAAGAAATAATATTTATGTAAGTGCTAATGTTTTAGAAAAGGTTTAGTTGACTAATGCATCTGATAATGATATTTATAAAGAAATGAACGTGATTTTTTAAAGAGGAGGCGGTATTATGATTTACAACAGCAGAATTTATGATTTGATTAATAATGACAGAGTGGATAAGGACGAATTGGATGCGTTGATAAAACAGTTTACTTCATACGGTCCTATATCCGGAAAAAATAAGGATGAAGCATATGAAGCCTTATTGGGGATAAATAAAATTTGCGAAAAGCATAATATGCCTTTGGTTTACGTGGATGATGGCACGGACATAGAGAAAGACCTTGCACATCGTTTGATTGACAACTTGAAAAGAGACGAGTATGGTAAGAACCTGTAAATAACTAATTCATATTTTTCATAAGGATTTGCAATCCATAACATCGTTTAATGTAAAAATAACCCAAGACTATTTCTTTTACATAGGATAATTAGTATTGACATATTTTAAAATATTAGATATTATACAAAAAAGGAATTCGATTCCGAAAATGTATAAAATGGAGAAGCTTATGTATATTAAAAGAAATATAGAAGAAAGAGTCAGATATTTATCTAAACATTTTCCTATTGTGTTGGTATGTGGTGCCAGACAAGTGGGTAAAACAACGTTGTTAAAAAGGATTGCTGAAGATGATGATAGGATTCAGTATGTTACACTTGATTATCCTAAATTACGACAGCTTGCAAAAGAAGATCCCGAATTATTTTTGCAGCAATATCCGGCTCCGGTAATTATAGATGAGATTCAGTATGCTCCGGAGTTACTTTCCTTTATAAAAATAAAAGTTGATGAAAAAAATCAAAATGGTCTTTACTATCTTACAGGTTCACAAATGTTTCAAATGATGAATGCTGTAAGTGAATCTTTGGCAGGAAGGGTTGGAATACTTTCGATGTATTCTATGTCCAGAGCCGAGATTGATGGATGTGATAGTATTCCGTTTAATCCGGGTGTGATAGAAAATATAAGTTCCGATGATACTGTAATAGATATTTTTGATCGGATTATGCGTGGAGGAATGCCCCGTCTCATAAGTGATAGTGAATTGTCTGAAGAGGATTTCTTCGGTTCTTATATTCAGACTTATATTGAGCGTGATATCAGAGATTTAATCAACGTAAAAGATGAGAGCAAATTTCTTAAATTTATCAGCTGTGTGGCAGCAAGAACAAGTCAGGAAGTAAATTTGTCAGATATTTCAAAGGATGTTCAAATAGACAGCAAGACGGCAGACTCATGGTTATCTGTTCTTGTATCATCAGGTTTGGTTGTGTTGCTAAAACCATATTTTAGCAACACTGTAAAAAGATTGGTAAAAAGACCGAAACTTTATTTTATGGACACGGGTCTGGCGTGTTATTTGTGTTTGTGGAATAATTCCAGGGCATTGTCGGTTTCTGCAATGGCAGGAGCAATGTTTGAAAATTATGTTGTTTCTGAAATTATTAAAGGTTATACTAATGCAGGAATTGATATACGTAGCAGACTTGTATATTATAGAGACAATAACGGAAAAGAAATTGACCTTATCATTATAGAAAATGGACGATTACATCCAATTGAAATAAAAAAGAGTGCAGATCCCGGAAAAGAAGCATTGAAGAATTTTTCGGTTCTAAATTCACTTAATGTGGAAATAGGCGAAGGTGCTGTTGTTTGCATGTCCTCCATGGTTGTTCCATTAGATGATAAAAATAAGATAGTTCCCGTTAAGGCAATATATTAATATGAGAAGTACGGATTAGAATCATTTTATATAATTGGTGGAGGTTTTTCATGGCAACATATGTAATGGGAGACATACATGGCGAATATGATTTATTTATGGAGCTCATAGATAAGATTAAGCTAAAGTATGAGGACACACTGTACATTATGGGGGATGTGATTGACAGAGGACCGCACCCGATTAAGACCTTGTTTAAGCTTATGGAGATGCCAAATGTAATCTGTCTTGTGGGTAATCATGAGCTGATGGCGCTTGAATGCCTTGAATTTTTGATGAAGGAAATAACGGAAGAATCCATAGAAGAATTGGATGAGAAGTTGATTAATAATCTGGTGAACTGGCAGTATAACGGAAGCAAGACCACAACAGACGAGTTCCGCAGGCTAAAGCCCGATGAGCAGCGAGAGGTAATCGAGTTTATCAAGGATTTTTCTTTATACGAGGAGCTTACTGTAAATGATAAGGATTATCTGCTTGTCCACGCAGGACTTGGTAATTTTTCGCCGGATAAGGATATAGAAGATTATTCCTTAAGCGAAATTGTCTGGGACAGAGCAGATTATGATAAGAAATATTTTGATGATATTTACCTTGTGACGGGACATACGCCGACTCAGCTAATCGAGTCAAATCCCAAACAGGGGTACATTTATAAAAGGAATAATCATATAGCGGTTGACTGTGGCGCCTGCTTTTACGGAGGAAGGCTTGCGGCAATTTGTCTTGATACGGGAGAGGAATTTTATTCATCGACTAACAAGAGGAAATAAGAAAAATTTATATTAAGAGGGAAAAATGAACAACGTAAGAAGAGCAACAAATAAAGATATAGAAAGGATACTTGAGCTGCTTGTTCAGGTGGATATGGTTCATCATAATGGCAGACCGGATCTCTTTAAGGGACCGGCAACCAAGTATAACAGTGAAGAATTGGAAAATATACTCGCACAGGAGGACACACCTGTTTTCGTGTGCGTGGATGAAAATGATGTGGCTTTAGGTCATGCATTTTGCATACATAAGCAGATAAAGGGAGATAGTGTTCTTACGGACATCAAGACTCTTTATATCGATGATATATGTGTGGATGAGGCGGCGAGAGGTAAGCATGTGGGAACTGCACTTTATGATTACGTTATTGATTATGCGAAAAAGAGCGGCTGCTACAATGTAACTTTAAATGTCTGGTCCTGCAACCCGACTGCCATGAAGTTTTATGAGGCGATGGGACTCGTGCCACAGAAAATAGGCATGGAAAAAATATTGTGATGTGGAATAGGCACCTTGACATATTTAGGTGCTAAGCAAATCGTGAGCGCTAGCGAGATTTGCGTGTGCCTAAATATGTCAAGGTGCCTATCCTGTAGATGAGGAAATATGAATATGAAGAAAAAAGGCGAAATTCTATCCTGGCTGATGATAATCGCAGGTGCGGTGATTGCTGCATTTGCGCTTGAGGAATTTCTTGCACCAAATAATATATTTGACGGTGGAGTCACAGGTATCAGCATGATTATCACGCATGTGTTAAATGATAAGGCAGGCGTACCGATTAAGCTGGGTATCCTTGTGATGGTAATCAACCTTCCGTTTATAATATACGGATTTAAGAAAATCGGTAAACAATTTATCATAAAATGTGCGGTGGCACTTATTATATTTTCCGTTATGACGGCGGTGTTTGAACCACTTCAAAATGCTACCGAGGACAATATACTTGCCGTTACATTTGGCGGTGTATTTTTGGGAATAGGTGTGGGACTCGTGCTCCGAGGAGGCGGAATCCTAGACGGAACCGAGATCGTTGCACTTGTTCTAAGCAAGAAGATTTCGATTTCAGTCGGTACGCTCATTTTATTGTTTAATGTGATTATATACTCGGTTGCAGGTGCGGTTTTCGGACTTGACCGCGGTATGTATTCGCTTTTGATGTACTTTATCACATCAAAGGTTATCGATATCGTGGAAATGGGCTGGGATAACACGAAGTCGGTAATGATAATTACAAATGATGGTAATGAGCTTGCACGTAAGATATATGAGGGACTTGGCAGGACCGTAACCTTTCTCAAGGGTGAGGGACTTGTCAGCAAGGACACAAAGGATATCCTCTACTGTGTCGTTACAAGAGCCGAGATTCACGACCTCAAGCTTTTAATAAATTCGGTAGAAGGTAGCACCTTCACCACCATCTCAGATGTATCGGAAATTGTAGGAAATCATATGAAATCCCGTGAGAAGAAGATATGAGTATATCACAGTGACAGGTATGCGATAAGGGGGACAGGCAAGTGCCTGTCCCCCTTATCATAGTGCGCCTGACGGCACACCTTTCTGTCCTGTAAATATCTCATAATAAATTTTAATCGTCTGAGCGCCTTCTGCGGTCACCGAACTGTCTGTAGTACTGTCCTTTGTTGGCGTACATGGCTTCATCGGCACGTTTGAAAACTGTCTGATAGTCGGCATCTTCGCCGGAACGGTATACAGATGCACCTCTTGAAAATGAAAGAGTCATCTCGTATTTCTTTTCGTTTGCGTTAAAGGATGCGAGCTCCTTATCGAGCTGTTTAAATAATTCAAGCATGTATTTGTCAGTGTAGCGGCCTTCCATAATAGCGATAAATTCGTCACCGCCGATTCGGAAGATGCGTGCAGAGTCAAATACTCTCTTTATAATAAGAGCTGTATCGCAGATAATCATATCGCCATACTCATGACCGAGATTATCATTTACTTTTTTAAGACCGTTTACATCAAAAACAACAGTTGCAAAGGAAGCGGTTCCTTTGCTGATTTTATCATTAAGGTTTTTCACCATTTCAAGATATGCGGTTTTGTTGCTGACACCGGTCATGGAGTCAGTGTACGCCTGCTCATGAACATATGAAATGTAATGAGTCATCTCAGTGTGCATGAGATTAATCTTGTTGCCGAGTGCACCGATGGAATCACGATTAAGCCGACGATCCTTTTTGGAGCCGGAGGTATATAATTCCATATCGTCAGAGGTAAGCTTATCTGTTGTCGGAGTGTAGTTGGAGCTTGCTGCCATCTCACGGCTAAGATGCTCGACATCTGTGGCGAGAAATGAAAGGTCTTCATAGACTCCGTTAAGGCGTCTCCTTACCTGGGCAGTGATAAGAATAACTATGACTGCTCCTATGATAAGTGAAAAAAAGCTTACAAGTACAACGGAAAATGCAAAACGTTTAACCTGTTTTTCGTACCATTTGGCATTGAAATCAACACCCACGATACCTGCTACATTTCCGTTTGAATCAAATACCGGACTGTAGGCACTGTAAAATGTACCCCAGCGGTCTTTAAAGGCTTCTGTATCAACACCTGCTATTCCGAGACTTGCCTGATAGAGGGCATCGGTATAGGTTATCTCCTCACCGTATAATCCGGGATCAACCGGATCAGGGTCTACGATAAATCCGAAATGTTTATCGCCCATATCCTTGACGGTATAGATGTACTCAAGGTCGATATTGTCCTGAAACAGTCTAAGGTCTTTAACAATCTCATCGTAGGCATCGCTGCCCATATCATTTTCACCGATAGAGCCGAGCAAATCTCCGTCTAAAGATGCCGCAGCGGCATTGGAAACATCAAGCATACGGTCGTTCATAAGGGTTGTCATAGCCGCACGAGACTGTTTTACCAGAACATAACCAAGTATGAAATTTACGGCAAGCAAAAAGATACATATTACTATAGTATACTTTGCTGAATGTAAAAATTTTCTCTTTTTCATGGCATATTACCTTCAATTTATCCGATTTTTATCACCGGTTACAAATCAATATTATAATACTCACCAAAAAGTATTATTTCTATAAATTATAAAAATCTATGGGCAAAATGTCAAATTATTTCTAAGACATAATAAATGTAATTTTTGCATGAAAAATATTTAATCATGCTTGATAGTATAGAGTTAAAGGATCCCGTAGTGTTTGTAAGGTGGTTGAATCGGTTAAGGATGAACTTGATTTATTATAGAAGGCGGTACAAGTTTAGACAAATAGTTCATTGAAAAAATAAAAATATAATATATAATTATTATGTATACCATGATTATACCTTGAGTTGAGGTTAAGTGGGAGACTGGCTTGGGGAAAATTACATATATTATAAAAGATTGCAAATGCTATTTTAATAAAAGTAGAAAAAAGAGTAGCAAATAAAGTAGCAAATAAAGTAGCAAATAAAGTAGCAAATAAAGAATAGATGGTGTATAGAAGATAATGGAATGACCGCATCTATACATGTAAACTCTATTGAAATTGTTTATAATGAAGAAGATGCAATCGAATATGGATTTGATTATGGGTTGATGCGTTGAGAGGTATAAATATTAATGATAAACATAATTTTTACCTGCCACGGCAAGAATTGTTGATTGTGGGATTTTTGACGTGAATAGATTTTTGACGTGAATAGGCGGTTTGTAAGTGATTGAAATGATGTTTTATACCGTGTTTATACCTTGAGTTGTGGTTGAGTGGGAGACTGACTTGGGGAATGATTTAAAGGAGACTTGAAATGCCAAATGGTGATAACTATACAGAAAGTGAACATTTTATACCAAGAATGTATTTTAATGGCTTTTCTGAAATAAGGAAATCAAAAGAAAAAAAACATTTATATGTGAATATGATTTAAAAAGTATGAATCAAATTCCTGTTCCGGTAAATGTCAAAAGTATTTGTGCTGAAGATAATCTTTATGAATTGAGGGGTAAAGATGGCTCCTTTATAACGCAAAATGTTATTGAAAAAACGTTTGGGAAAATTGAAGAGAAAACCAGTAATGTTATTAAGTCGATTATAGAAAAGTCTCAAAAAGAAGAATGCTTGAATTGTGCTAATATACTTTCGGATGATGATAAAAGCTATTTAATAATTTTTATGACAGCTTTAAAATTTCGTACTCCTGATATTATTAATGATGGTATAAAATTCTTAAAAAAGACTAATTCAACAATATCGGATAGGGAAGCAAGAAATTTTACCCTTTTAAATCTTCTACCGTTGGGAGCCGATATTGAATGGGATGAAAATACGATTATTAGAACTGCAATAGAAAGATATTCGGGTATGGCATTTCAAATTGGTGTTGCTTCTGATGATTTAATCATTACATCTGATAGACCTATTATTGAATGGGCACCATTCGAAAATGAATTATATAATCGACCAGGGGGAGTGGCATTTCCTTTAACGTCAAGGTTAGTGTTATATTTGTGCCCTTTTGAATTATGCCAACCTTTTCAAAGAAATTGTTTCTTTAAATTAAATGATGAACAGATAAGAGATATTCAAACAAATGTTGCTATATTTGCAAAAAGGTGGATTTTTTCTAGAAATCCTCTTACGGAAGAACAATTAACAATTATAAAGAAAGCAAGAAGTTAATTGTAAAAATGATGAAAATTATTTTGATAGAGTTCATTATAAGAGTCTTAATTTAATATGAATATATTATTTTTGAATATAAAATGTGCCGTTTTCATATATCTTCATATACAGATATAAAAGTCTCTATATGTTGATATTAAAGGCATTTAAGCAATTATGAAGTTCATATATCTTCATATAAATTCATGAAATCTCTGAAAACTTGGTACACCTCGTGGTACACCAAAATGTAACTAATAGTTTTGAAGCTCCTATATGGCTATTGAGACTGACTAACCTCAGTCCCTTTTTTTATGCACGAAGGGCTATTTAATTATAACAAGCGGTGGAGTCTGCTCAGTAAAAGTACGGGAGTTGATATTCCGAATGTACATAAATTTATGTATTCTTGTATACCTTTATAATTGTAATATTAAGAATGTCAATATATAATAACCTTTAGATACATCATTATATTTGACAATATCATTCCTTATCATTCCTTATCATTCCTTATCATTGTCAAATTTGTATATAGTATATCAAAGATACCTAAAAAATGATGTACCATATAAGATGACTACTACAAATGGTTAATGAGATTTCATAAGGAACGAACAGAGAGGATTGAAGAAATGAAGAAAAAAATCATTATTATTTCATCTATTATAGTTTGCCTGCTGATTGTTGGTGGTATTACATTTATTGCTCATAATAAAACTTCCGAAGATAAAACATCAGATGTGACAGAGAGTTTGGAAGCGGAGACTTCTACGGATGCCGATAAGGAATCAGATGTTTCTACTGATAAGGAAAAAGATGATACTTCAACAAATAAAAAAGAAACCAATACTGTAGAGTCAGATAAAAAGGAAGACGAAAAGAAGACCGACGATAAAACGACTGAGGAACAGAAAACGGAAGATAAGAAAACTACGGAGAATACCGAAAGCAATTCGGAAAGAACAAAAAAGGATGAAGAACATAAACATACGTGGGTTACGGGTTATCGTACAGAGGAAAAAGTAGTTCATCATGATGCTGTAACCCACACAGAGACTCAGACAACTTATACTACTGAAACTCAGACAATTCATCATGATGCAACTAATGGTGAGTATTGGTGTAACGCTTGTGGAGCTCATTTTTCTTCTGAAGCTGAAGCACAAGCTCATCAGAATTCTGGTGGTAACGGAGTAAACTGTATAATGGATGGTTATTCAGGTCATGGTGGATCTGCTGCTTGGAACGAAACTGTTACAGTGCAGGTTCCTCATACCGAAACTGTTACTATCGTAGATCAGGCTGCTTGGGACGAAACAGTAGTTGATAAAATAGAATATACTTATTGTTCAGAGTGCGGAGCCGAAAAATAACAAGTGGAAGATACTTAATCTATTTTGGGCTTAGAATATTTCTAAGATTCTTTTTTAATAGAAAAGAGGTATATAATAAAGCTTGCAAGTTTTTGAATGCCGTGTGATGGTACACTAAATGGTACACCTGCTACGGCGGGTGTGCCGAAAAAAGTAAGGAAATATAAGGGCTTGTGAATTTAGTGAAATATCTCGGAAGATAATTCAGCACCTTTTAACGATGAACCCCCTTTGACGGATTTCGGAAAAAATGAAGCCACATTGAGCAGTTTTGAGGGTTTCAAATGCCCCCCCTTTGGGGAGTAGTAAGACACCCCGATTTCTACTATGATTTTACTACGAATGAGGGAAGTGATTTGCCTTGTTTTGCCCCATTTTGGAAAAAGTGTAGAATTCGGAAGGAAAAATAAGATAACGGGAATAGGCGGTTCGTCAGTGGATGGAATGGTGTTTTATACCGTGTTTATACCTTGAGTTGTGGTTGAGTGGGAGACTGGCTTGGGATATCTTTATTTACAAAATGTATGTTTATAGAAAAACAAGTTGAAAAATAAGTAAACGTGTGATAGTATAAAATGTATAAGACTGGTTATGCGATATAGAGCATAATCACTTCCTAAAAAAGTTTATAGGTTGAAAGGAGAATTTATTATGATTAATAATAAAGGACAAGCAGGAGATAGAAGTATTGATAATGATGAAAGTGCTGTAATTCATAGCCTTGGAACATTGGATTGGTCTATATATGGATGTATTTCCGATAAACATGTATGTGACGAAGTAATTATAACAGATGAACAGCTATCGCATATACGAGAAAAACATCCTGAGGCATTTGATGATGCTATACATTATGTAAAAGATGTTTTATCAGAACCGGATTACATAATTAGGGATAAACGTCCTAATACAGGTCTTGTAATTAAGAGAATTACTTGTGAGAAGGAAAGTATTTTATTAACATTAAAAATATGTACAGCTGAAGATAAAGAGGGATATAAAAATTCTTTGATTACAAGTTGGAAAATAACGGAGAAGCGATTAGATAACTATTTGAGAAATAAAGAGGTTATTTACAAAAGGGAATAAATAAGCTATAATTAGTATAGAATAAAGAAGAGGTTATTTGAGGTGGTAAATTCCGTTGCAACCACGCACCCTATGGGTTAAAAGAGATGCAGGAGCCGCGACGCCTGCCAAATAACCTCTTATTTATATAAATAAGTAATCAATCCCACTAAGCGTATGTAGCGATGCTGTATGCGTAACATAGTGGGACTTTTGCTTTATGCAAATATGCTAAAATGCATGTACAGTTTAGAAATAGAAAAATGAAACCATTGGAAGTAATTGATTATATAGCTTCACATGATGAGTGGAGAGCTAATAATATATAAAACGATTTTGTTGAAGTCAGTAAAATCGTAGAATATACAGTCCCTAATACGAAAGTACACATCTTAGGTGTTTGACATATTTATTTGGAGAAAAAATCTCTAAATAAAGAAATAAATTTACTTTATAAGGAAAACGATACATATCAATATGCATTTATTGTGAATAAGAGCGCTAATTTGGTGTATGAGCCTAATAATGCGCCTGAAGATTTCTACTGCCGGATGGCATATGCAAATGAGAAGGATAGCTTTGTAAATAGAAGATTGAAAGAACTGTTTGATGAAAGACAGTATACACATTTTTTTACTAAGAAGTTTGGAATATAAAAAGATTGTTTTTTTGTTTAATATATATTTTTGACTGTTTTATGATATAATACATATTCGGGGTATTATACTTAGAATCAGAATGCCCCAAATAATTATTGAGATGTAGAACGATTAACTTTCAGGATAATGTGATAAGGGGTATTGCATGAAACGTATTTATTCATGGGAACCGTGGTTTTTTATATTCTTTGGATTGTTCCATATGCATAGGATATGGGCTCTGATAGATAGAGAAACCTATGCTTCTTTTTGGATGAGAATTATGGAAAACAAAGGATTGCCGTATTTCCTGATAATGGGAATACTAGCCGGACTCTGCATTGTAGGAATCATTACATTTTTCCGTGAACGTAAAGCAAATTACGCCTGGCGGTGGATATACCTTTTTGGCGGTGCATATGTTTTATTTGATCTATTTGCAATAGCTGTCGGTCTTGAAGTATGGCAGAAGCTGCTGGCAATCATGTTTGATATTCATTCACCGTATTGGAATTTGATATGGGGGTTCTTCATATTACTTGGTACGGCAGTATTTATTCTTGGAATCATTTTGATTGTTAAGAAGAAAAAAGGGATAAGCCACTGAATGCTCAGATATGCATTATCTGTTTGTAAGCAGAAAGGCATGGACAGAGTGATTCTTGGATGTTATAAGGATAATCTTGCTTCTGCGGCGACTATCAAGAAAAATGGCGGTCAAATCATTGGAGATTTCAAGGATCTGAAATATATCATCCGTATACCATTGGAATAAAAGTTGATTTGATAAATTACAGTTTAATGCTTCAATGGTCTTGATTTTCTTTCCCAATGAACTTTTTTTTCTGAAATGCATTATAATGGTTTAAGAACTTAAACCAAAGGAGGATGAATGATGCACACAAAAAAAGAGTTTATGAGATTATCGGCAGACTTTAAGGAATGTCGTGATGTACTTGTAGCATTAGGTGATGAGAACAGACTGCATATACTGTATCAGATGATGATAACTGCTGATCCAATGGGGATGCGCGTCGGGGATATTGTAAAGATGTCCAGCCTGTCACGTCCTGCCGTATCTCATCATATGAAGATACTCAAGGATGCAGGGGTTATAAATGTAAGAAGAGAAGGAACAAGGAATTACTATTATCTTGATCCGGATATGAAATCGTTCAAGGCATTGATATCTGTGCTTCAAAGATCTGTTGATTATTCTTCGGAACTGCCGTATAGAGGGGAGGAATGATCATGGAATTTGATAAGTATGCGGATAATTATGATACAGGATTCATGGGAAAAGGCAGCGGAAGGTTTTACGCTGATCTGATTAAAGAGATCGAGGTCAAAGACGGGGATGCTGTTCTTGATGTGGGGTGCGGAACGGGAACAGTTTTATCTTTTATAGGCAGGCAAAAGAAAATTTGTGGATTCGGTCTTGATGTAAGTGAGAATATGATAGCGATTGCAAAGGAAAAGAATCCGAATTATCAGTTTGTTTCCGGAGACTGTGCTTACTTGCCGTATGCAGATGAATCTATGGATGTAGTGATGACCTGTATGGCTTATCATCACTTCACTGATCAGGAGCGGTTCAGGAATGAGGCAATGAGAGTGCTGAAACCTGGAGGATCTCTTTATATCAGTGATCCAAGATTTCCTGCCCCTGTAAGATGGATCTTTAACACGTTTTGCAAAGATGCCGGGTTCCACACCACAAAGAAAAACAGTGATGATTTTAAACAATCCGGGTTTAAAACGATAGGTATAACAAAAGATGTTTATGTTCAGGTACTGCATTTTAAGAAATGTTATCCTGATCAATGAAATTACAGCCTTACAATAAGAGGAAGAGTCATGAATATAAGGATAGCGGAAGAAAAAGATTTTAATGCAGTAAAAAAGGTCGTCCGGGAAACGATAATGGAAATCTATCCCATGTACTATCCTCATGGAGCTGTGCTCTTCTTTGCTGAGCACCATTCAGATGAAAATATTATGAGGGATATCAGAACCGGAATTGTATATCTGCTCATAAGTGACGAAGGAATTCCGGTGGGAACAGTTACACTTACAAACAATGAAATTGACAGACTCTTCGTCTTGCCTTCATTCCAACATAGGGGCTATGGAAGAACTCTTATGGACATGGCAGAAGAGAAGATATCTTCTGCTTATGATGTGATTGTTCTTCATGCATCACTTCCCGCAAAGAGTATCTATCTTAAACGAGGTTATCACGAGGTTGACTATATTATAATAGACACAGGACACGGTGACTATCTTTGCGCCGATGTTATGGAAAAGAAAGTAGAAGGAGATAATGAATGATTCTGTTGGTAGTTGATACTCAAAAAGGTTGTTTTGACGAGAGGCTGTATGCATTCGAAACCGTAAGGAATAATATCAAACAGCTGATTACCATCGCACGAGAGAATAATGTTGAGGTTGTTTATGTTCAACATGATGACGGCCCGGGGACTGAACTTGATAAGACAGCGGACAACTATGGGATATATGAGGAATTTGCACCGAGAGAAGATGAAAAGCGATTTGAGAAGAATGTAAACAGTGCGTTTCATCCCATGACCGGATTAACGGAATACCTTAAGTCCAAGGGTGAAAAGGATATTATAACGATAGGTGTATCAACAGATTATTGTATGGATGCAACAATCAAAAGCGGATTTGAGAAGGGATTCAATATGCTTGTTCCGTCCTACACAAACTCAACATATGACAATCCATACTTTGATAAGGAAACCGCTTATAAGTATTATAATGAATTTATGTGGGGAAGGCGCTATGCAAAGATTATAACCGTTGAACAGGCAATTCAACTTTTGCAAGGTGACGTGGACGTTTAAATCGGAAGTTGTTTTCCGGTTTTATAGACGATAACAAACTGAGAATTTGTTTCTGAAACCTATTATTTGATTAAAAGCTATATGGGGAAGATAGGAATAGGGAACAGGAGGTAATAAATATAATGAGCATAGTTAGTTCATTTGACAACGAATCCAAGTCAATCATTGATTTAGATGACATATTCAAAGCCCCCAATCATATTGCGGATATTTGTATAGTTACATTTTCGATACAGGTTAAAGAAATGGTGCTAAAACAATACAATTGCAAGCATGTGGGGTTTACTAAAACAGCAAATGGAAACATAGATGTTTACAGCTTTATTGTAAATGGAAAAACAATATTGTTTTACATGAGTCCGATAGGATCTGCGTGCGCAGCTTGTGTCATGCATGAAATCCATTACGTTACAGGGGCTAGTAAGTTTATTGTGTATGGATCCTGCGGGATACTTGATGTGGAGAAATGCAAAGGGAATCTGATAGTACCGAATTCGGCATATCGTGATGAAGGATTATCGTATCATTATATGGAAGTATCTGATTATGTTAATATTAAAAATTCAGATAAATTAGCTGAGATATTTAAGAAATATGAATACCCTTATGTTAAAGGTAAGACATGGACTACCGATGCTATATACATGGAAACCAAAAACAAGGCGGATGCCAGAAAAAAAGAAGGTTGTATTTGTGTAGAGATGGAATCTGCAGGGCTCCAGGCTATGTGCAATTACTATGGATATGAATTATATATATTTTTCTTTGGGGCGGACCTGCTTAATGGTGATGCCTGGTATAAGGCGACTTTGGGAAATGAAGAAGAATTTGATCTTCAAAGAGAAACATTTAAGATAGCAGTGGATGTGGCGGTTGATTTGTAAGATTATTTACAGGATAACTTAGAATGACAAAATACGATTTTAGGGAAAATGATGGATATACAATTAAATGAACTTTCAAAGAAAGAATTTGATCCGGCTCTGATTAATGAGATTACGCCTGATACCGGCTACTCGATTTGGACGAAGAAAGATCCGTTTGGAAGAACTTATTTTGGAGTAGGAAACTTTTGTGGTATGGACAGAAGTATCAATGAAGATACGGATCTTTCTTGGTTGGAATGGGATGGAAATGAAGTAAACATTTCGAATAATGACAAGATGCTTCTTTTCGAAAAAACAATTGGGATTATGAAAGGCTGGATAGATCAATTAGTTGAGAGTTATCCGGATGACAGCTTTGTAGTATTTGCTTCTTTCGATGATGGCAATGCCTTGGTCGAAGAATGCGAAAGAAATATGTCGTTTACACTTCGTTTTTGGAAAAAACGTGAGGGTTCGGGACTTGATGAAAATATGGAATACAATCAGCCTGTAATCAGATGGAGCAATTAACAATAGTTATATTTCAGTTTTACGCAGAGTAGTACGATTTTACGTAGCGTTGATTGTATTGTATAGCGACCATTGTCTATTATAAAAGAAAAAAAGGAGTGATTTTATAATGAACAATGAAAAAACAGGAATGCTTATAGCACAAATAAGAAAAGAAAAAGGTCTGACTCAAAAACAGCTTGCTGACAGAATCGGAGTATCAAATGCGACTATTTCTAAATGGGAAACAGCAAAGGGTTTTCCCGATATTTCACTAATTGAACCGTTAGCTGAGGCGCTTGATATATCTGTTTCTGAAATAATTGCCGGAGAAAGACTGGAGAGCAGCCCCAAGACGGATGATATAATATCTGATTTAGTAGATATTTCTATCAATGAGCAGAATCGAAAAAAGAAAATATATAATTGGATCATTGCTATTACTGTTGCAATATTATATCTTATCATCAGTCTTATTACAAAAAAATGGGAATACACGTGGCTTATATGGATGGCTTATTGCTTTTTTAGAGTGGCTACGGAATATGTATTTAAGAAATAAATATGCCACATCGAAAGATAAACCGGAATTTAAATGAATAAGAAAAATGGCGAAAATAGGACCCTGCAACGGTTTTTAACAGGATTGTTAACCGGCATTGACAGATTGCCAAGGCTGATTGGTAGAATTTTTTGTACACAAATCTTATGATTGACTCAACAAAAAACATTTAGGAGGAACTTGTGGTCATGAGTAAGATTAAGCAGTTTTTTAAGAATATCAGCCCCTTAAACAATCGAACCGATATGCCTGGGATACTTTATATCATTAAAGTGTTCATAATATTCTGGTTTGTGAAAATAGGTGCTGAATTGATTGGTGAAGGTGTTGTTATAGCAGTCTGTTTTGCATGTGGTAAGAACCCGCTTCAGGGTGAAATGTTTTCTCCCAATATAATGATGCTGATAATGTATTACGGTTACGTGATCCTAATCGGAATAATGTTTCTGTATTGGAAGCTGTTCCAGAAGAAAACTCTGTCCGAATTAGGATTTACGCAGAAGGTAGGAAGCTACATTACAGGAGTGATTACAGGGACAGTTCTTGTTGTGATATCAGTTCTCTTGGTAGTGCTTGCCGGTGCAATATCATATAACGGAGTATTTGAAAACATTAATAACGGTTTTATACTTCTTATGCTGGGCGGGTTTATCTGCCAGGGAGCTATGGAAGAGGTGCTTTGCAGAGGAATTGTCATGGGGCTTCTCATGAAGAGAACATCTGCTCCGGTTGCAATAGGTCTAAGTTCAGCGATGTTTACCATTCCACATCTTTTTAATATGACGTTATCAGGTGGTGTGTTCATCTTTTTTGCGATAGTTAATCTGTTCCTGATATCAATCGTTTTTTCATTACTTACTCTGTATTATAAGAGTATATGGGCGGCTTGCGGATTTCATTCAATCTGGAATTTCATCCTTTATAATATTTTTGGAATGAATCTAAGTGGAAATGATGAGATTAAGGCAGCTGTTTTCGATATGAGATCAGTTGGAAATAACATTTTGAATGGTGGAATATATGGTATAGAAGCCAGTGTTGTAACGGCTATAGTGCTGGCAGTAACAGTAATAATATTATTTGTTATTATTAACAGGAAAGGCAGGATGACAGATGGAATTCAATAATAAACTTTATGAACTTCGAAAACAAAAAGGATTCTC
>CACWQH010000013.1 GCA_902762955.1 uncultured Lachnospiraceae bacterium | reverse complement strand
GGATATAGTAAACAGCTACCTGAACTTTTCCGTTATGGTTTAGATCCTCGGTAAACTGCTTAACGTAATCTTCCAGCTCAGATTCGTTTCCAACAGCGTTATTGTTGCACATAACGAGAACGATAACGTCCGGATTTGGCTTAGTTGCGAGGTTATATATAAGAAATCCGGCGAGTGCTGCGAAAATTACAGCAAGTCCGAGCCACCATTTATTATGGTAAATGAAGTTGCGGAATTTCTGCCACGGAGTCAATATAACGGCTTCTTCGTGGACTTCGTGTATAGTTTCACTTTCATCAATAAGTCCCTGTTTCAGCCTCATAAGCTCCTTTTTTTCTTCAATTGACAACCCTGTCCCCATGCCTGATACATAAAAGTAATCGTCAAAATGAATACTATCTATATCATAGTTTTCTGCTATCTCTGCAACCCCCTCACAAATTAATCTTTTACTATCCTCATATAATGGATCAAGACTAAGACATATCTCTCCGTCTATATTCTCATACTCCATAATAATATCTTTATAATATTCATAAAATCCTGTTTTCTTAAAAGAATCTGTGGTTTCATTATTCTTAGATAATCTATAAGGATTTATCCATGCTTCAAATAACAAACCTCTTTTATGTGCTTCCTCAATAGCTATAAAAAGGGGATCGTAACCTGGTACAGACCTGTCACTTGAAATATAAACAGACCAAGGAAATATATTTGACGGATAAACCGCATCTCCCATAGGTCTTACATGAAAAATAACCGTGTTCATATTATTCGATACAATATTATCATACATTTCACAAAGCTTATTTCGATAAGAGGTTTCATCCAGATCACAAAGAAATTCTTCTAGATCAAGGAATGAAATCCAACAGGCACGCTTATCAAACGAAACCTTCATTTCCTCCGCCTTCGAATCAATATAAATTATATTATTAAAATTATTGTCAGATAATATATGAAAAAAAATAGAAAAAATAAAAATTACAGATAAAGTCTTACGAAAGAAATTATTCATTTTATCTCCATAATTAATACACCTGTCACATATCATTATATTAAATAAAAGTATAGAATATTCTATCTTCATTCTTGCGAAGATATTCAAGTAAAAAGAGTAATTTTATTATATAAATCAGAGAATACTAATATAAGTATGACTTAAACGAGGTATTATCATGGTAGATTACTCTCCATTTTGGACAACATTAAAAAATTCAAATGAAAACTGGTATACACTTACCAATAAACATAGAATGTCACACAGCACTCTTCACCGATTAAAGCATAACAAAGATGTATCTACCAAAACCTTAAATGATCTGTGCAGAATACTCAACTGTAATATGGGCGACCTAATTCAATATATTCCAAGTGAAAATGATCAGAAATTATAAAAATCCGCATAAATCGAAAGATCAAAACAAAATGAACATATCGATAATATGCGGATTTTATTAATTAATAAATCTAATTATATGAAAAGAATTACTTTCCTGCCATCTGTGCTGCAACCTCTGCTGCAAAGTCTTCATTCTTTTTCTCAAGACCTTCACCTGTTTCAAAACGAACAAAGCTCTTAATTGCAAGTGAGCATCCGGCAGCTTTGGCAACCTGCTCAACATACTTAGCGACAGTTTCCTTATTCTCAGCCTTAACATACTCCTGCTCTAAGAGACAAATCTCTTTAAGTTCTTTATTAAGACGACCCATTAACATCTTCTCAATGATGTTATCAGGCTTATTGGCATTCTTAGGATCATTCTTAGCCTGCTCCTTAAGAATCTTCATTTCATTATCCTTGTAATCCTGTGGTACATCCTCTGAGCTTAAATACTTAGGATTCATAGCTGCAACCTGCATAGCTACGTTCTTTAAGCACTCTTCTATAGCGGCGCCTGATCCGTCTGTAGCCGCCTCAACAAGAACACCTATCTTACCACCTGCATGAATATATGAAACAACAAGTCCATCAGAATTAATCTTAGCAAATCTTCTGATGTTCATATTTTCACCAATCTTAGCTATCATAGCTGCATGTTTTTCTTCAACAGTCATTGAAGTATCAAGCGCCCACTTTTCAGCCTTAAATGCTTCCACATCTTCTGCATCGCTATTAACTATCTGATCAACAACCTCTTTAACATAGCTCTGGAACACTTCATTCTTAGCTACGAAATCTGTCTCAGCATTAACCTCAACGATTGCTGCCTTCTTACCACCATCTATAACAGTAGTTGCAACGATACCTTCAGCTGCAATTCTTCCAGCTTTCTTCTGAGCAGTTGCAAGCCCTTTTTCTCTAAGAAACTCCATAGCTTTATCGAAATCACCGTCAGTCTCTGTAAGAGCCTTCTTACAGTCCATCATACCGGCACCTGACATTTCTCTTAACTCTTTTACCATAGCTGCTGTAATATTAGCCATTTTATATTTCCTCCTAATATAATACTTATAAATCAATATTAAATAGCACTTATAGGTATTTACAAAATATCAACAAATATGTTTCAACCTTTTATGCTTCCTCAGCTGCCTCTTCCTCAGCATCTGCTGCAGCAGACTCAGCTTCCTCTTCTGTCATCTCATCTGCACCCTGATTAGCCTCGATAACAGCATCAGCCATCTTAGCAACGATAAGCTTAACTGCTCTTATAGCATCATCATTACCAGGAATTACATAATCAAGCTCTTCAGGATCGCAGTTTGTATCAGCGATACCAACAAGCGGAATTCCAAGTGTATGTGCCTCCTGGATACAGTTCTTTTCCTTACGTGGATCAACAACAAATATCATATCAGGAATATCCTTCATATCCTTAATACCACCGAGATTCTTCTGGAGCTTATCCATCTCTTTTCTAATCTCGATTACTTCCTTCTTAGGAAGTACGTCAAATGTACCATCAGCCTCCATAGCCTCATACTTTCTAAGCTTAGCAATTCTTGTCTGGATTGTCTTGAAGTTAGTAAGCATACCACCTAACCATCTCTGGTTAACATAATACATGCCACATCTTTCAGCCTCTGACTTGATTGCATCCTGAGCCTGTTTCTTAGTACCTACAAAAAGAATCTTTCCTCCATCTGCAATACAATCAAAGATTGCCTTATAAGCATCATCAACCATACCAACTGTTTTCTGTAAGTCGATGATGTAGATTCCGTTACGCTCAGTATAAATATACTCAGCCATCTTAGGATTCCATCTTCTTGTCTGATGTCCAAAATGAACACCTGCCTCGAGTAACTGTTTCATTGAAATAACGCTCATAATATACCTCCTTGGTTATACCTTCTGTGAGTTTCAAATACATATTCGCGGAAACCACTGCGTTAAATGGCACCAATCCGTTTATTCGCTCACATGTTTTATTGTTATTTATCGGTTATATATACAGACCGACACAAAGTGCATTATAACACATAAAAAAAGTGCAATCAAGCACTTTTTTTATCTTTTATATGTCATTCAATTATTTTTCGGAGTAGTCAATCCTGTTGCTATTTCTTCATATGTCATGTTGCTGTTAAACTTATATGTATTTATCTGGATTTTATTTGAAATACCGTTTTTTACAAGATAACTGTCAAAGTCATCTGCATCCTCTATCACTCCGGCTTCCTGCAACAGCTTTGCCACCTCAGTTGAACCCATACCTCTTGTTACTGTTATCGTGGCCTCTGTATATGAATTATCTGTTTTTTCAGTAGTTGTTTCTTTCTTTGGTTCAGTAGTTGTTTCTTTCTTATCTTCCGTTGTTGTTTCTGTTGTTTCTTTTATTTCTTCAGTAGTTTCCTTACTGTCTTCAGATGTTACAGTTTCCTCAGCAGTACTTATTTCTTCAGTAACTTCTTCTGTCTTAATAATTTCATCCGCTTCTGTAATTTCTTCAGTGGAAACACTGTCCAAAGCAAGCTCCGAATTATCACTTTCGGCATCTGTGCTTGTTGCTTCTATCATACCGAGAGCCTTTGCTCTGTTTTTTATCTCTTCATCCGATAATTTTTCTTTATCTGAGGTACCTGCAGCAACAAGCATAACTATTGCTCCAAATATTATACCTATGCCAAGTCCCCGCATAAAATATTTTAATTTCATTTCTTTGCTCCCTGATATAAGTCTACTATAAGCTTAACTTCACCTACCCCAAGTCCGAGATTTTTTGCTATCTCCAATATACTCAGACCTGATTTATGCATTTCAAGTATGATATCCTTATTGGCATCTACCGACTGAACTCCTTCGTCCTCTTCATTATCGGTCATCACCTCATCTTCCATGGCCTCAAGTTCAATAGCAAGCTTTTCTTCTCTTTCATTCTTTTTACTTGCAGCATTATTTTCATTTATCATATCATTAATTTCTTTCTTATAAGCATCAACCATAGAAGCTGTTGTCATTATCTCCTTTTGCTTATCCGAAAGCATACTGTATAAAAACAATGCTTCACTGTGATTTCTTTCTATTTCTTCATTTACGGATACTGCATAATCTCCAAGAGCAAGTGTTTTTTGATTTACTATTTCAGAGAATTTACTTTCAATATCACCAAGCTTGTCATCAACATGCTCATCCATATAATCATCTATCAGCTTTTTTATCTTTTCTTTTTGTTCATCACTAAGCTTATCAGGTATTTTTATTACGCTTTCATCCTCTTCCTCATTAGACTTTTCAACAAAAAGAAAACTGCCAAATATAAATAATAACCCTAAAATTATAAGTAAAATAACTGCTCCGGACATAGCTTCTCCATTTCTTTTCTTCATTATACAGCCAAAAATGATATCATTATAAAGTGATATCATTTTTTAAGGCTTCATATTTTTATATCAAAATTAATACGATTTATCTCTGAATCAGTCTTTGACTGTTCATCATCATTGTTGTTCTTTTTCTTTTTCTTGCTGTAAATATTTGAGTATTTATTTTTTCCTTCTTCTTTAGCATCATAGGTCTGCTCATAAAACACAGCTTCATCCTTTTGAACAACAGTTTCTCTTATTTGCTGTTCTTCCTTTTTTACCTCGGATTCTGCATGAAGTGTATTGAGAGTACTCTGTGCCTCGGTATTTTGTTGAATAGCTGCAACAGGTGCCGAGCTTTGTGCTGCAATAATAGGTGCTATCATAGAATCATCTCCTTCTTTTTAAAAAGACGATGTTGTTAACTCACCATTGTTAATCAGATAAAGATTATGCGTTTCTTTTTCCTGTATCACTCTGTTCATACCTGCAATAGAAATTACAACACCACGATAAACATTGCCAAGTACCTTAACTTTTCCTTTTCTTCCTTCGTTAAATTCAGTTCTTATGACTGTAAGCTTTTCATTTTTCTCATTTCTTTCCGCCATAAGTTCTGTAAGATTTGCATTATAAGTTTTAATCTGCTTAAGATTTTCAGGACTAAGTTTTGCGCCCAGCTTAAGCTTTTCCTTATAAACATTTAGATATGAAGTGATTTCCGTTATCTTCTCATTGAGCTCATTGACACTCTTGATAAGAATTTTCATATCATCATATAGCTGTGGATTAACACCGACCTTGATAATAGTCTGTGTTTCCATCTTGTTACCTATACTGTTAACCTCTATATATGTCTTGCAGGCTATATCTCCGCCAACTATAAAGCCTTTTCTTCCGCTTACGACAATCTTGTCTCCACACTTTATATTGCTATGAAGTATAGAACCTGCAAATATATCTCCACCGGCATCAACAATAGCGCTTTCAAAAAACTGCGCATATACATTACCATCTGCCTTGATAATACCCTTACTCATTCCCTGGACGCCGCCCTTAATCATAACGTTTCCACCGGCTGTAAGATTGGCAGCTTCTACAACACCATTTACCTGAATATCTCCACTGGCTTTAACGGAAAAGCCTGTTTTTACAGTTCCGGCAATAACAACATTACCATCATATTCTATATCACCTGTAGATGCATCTACATCTGCCGGTACACTAAATGTATCCGATACAAATATGGTTCCGTTAGTAAGACTTACATTTCCGCTTACCTCACTGTAAAGCTCAGTTCCATCCTCGGACTCTTTTATATTTCTTCCATGTTTTAACTTCTTTATTTTCGGTTTATTTTGTGGAATTGTTTTACCATAGACATCCTGCCCCGGCTTACCCATATCATGAGGAGTAAGCTTTGCAAGCAAATCTCCCTGTTTGACAGGAGTAAATATACTCAAATCATGATAATCTACACTTCCGTCCTCGTTTAATTTTGGCTTTGACATAGGCGAAGTACTAAAGAAATACTCTATAACAGTATCTGTAGCCATAACCGGCTTAACGCCTTTAGCTACAGGAATATTTAAACAATACTGTCTTGCCATCAAAAATACATCGATAACCTTTTCCGATATACCAAAAACAATTTTTTCATTGGCAAGTTCAAGAAGTATTTCCCTTTTATCCATCTCCTTACCACCTGAAGAAGGTGGATAGAATCTTATAAATGCAACAAGCTTATCCGGCGAAACAGTTACTATGGCACTTTCGTTAAATGGAGAAATCTTTACATCACAGAGCTTTCTCTCATATATTTCACTGCCCATATTTTCAATATCTGTCTTTAATCCAAGCTTGTCATCGATAACTATACCCTTTTTCTCAAGGAAATCCAAAACCTCTTTATATTCTAATTTTTTACCGTTACTAACTGCAGGATAAATCGTAATATATGTACCATCATCTTTGATATTAACCTTGAAAAAAGAATTCTTATACTTCATAATTTATCCCCCAATAAACAATCAATCAACAAGTAACCTTTATCCCATAAATACCTGGAATTCATCTCCAAGTCCATTTTTAAGCTTTTTTAAAGCCTTTGAATGAAGCTGTGAAACCCTCGACTCTGATACTTCCATAACCCTGCTTATTTCCTTTAAGGTTAAGTCTTCGTAATAATATAAAACAACAACCTTCTTTTCTTTTTCTGTTAAAAGATTTAATGCTTCATCAAGTTTTTCCTTTAACTCACTTTCCTCTACAACCTTCTCAGGTTCAATTCTGGCATAGCTTCTGTTTGTAGATGCTTTCACCTCATTACCCTGTTCAAGAAAATCTTCAATTGATGAAATATTGGAAATATTGGTTTGAGAAAGCCAGTTGAGATATTCATCTTCGGTAATCCCCAGCTCTTTAGCCATATCACAATCCGAATAATTTGGACCAATTTCTTTTTCAAGTGATTTCATGGCGGTATCAATAGCCTTCTGTTTTTGTCTTACAGAACGTGGAATCCAATCAAGCTTCCTTATCTGATCAAGAATTGAGCCTCTAATTCTAAGGCTGGCATAGGTTTCGAATTTAATCCCCTTACCATAATCGAACTTATCTATAGCATCTATAAGTCCAAATATTCCATAGCTTACAAGGTCATCATACTCTACATTTGAACCAAGATATATACTCAATCTTCCTGCTACAACTTTAACCAGGGGAACATATTCAATTATAATCTGCTCACGGATTACGGCTGATTTTGAATGATTGTATTCTATCCAAAGCCTTTCCTTATTGTCGATTACAGCCATCTTACACCCCTCTTATATGTTACTTTGCTTCTTCTGTCTCTTCCTTGTTTTCTTCTTTTTTATCTTCACTGCTTTTGTTCTTAGTATTATCAATATTGGTCTTAGGTTCCATAAGCCTTATTTTATCAATTAACTTAATCGCAATTGATGCAATAGCATAAAATACAATCAGAACAATAATAAGTATTATAAGTGAATCTATTATATCTCTTTCATATTTTATATTTAGCAGCATAGCTATCAGTGTAGCAGTTAATACAATAATTGCTCTGGCATTTTTGTATTTTTTCTTTATATCCAACTCTGATCCACCTCTGATTAAATAATATAACGTTCCGAACCGGCTCTTTGAATAGTAAGTTCATAGGTTTCAGGATCAAATACAATTGTCCTACCGAAATTAAGCCCTACATCTTCGGATATAATAGGAATTTTCAAATCCGAAAGCTTATTTTTTACAGCAATAACATTGTTTTCGCCCACATTTCCAATGCTTGATTTTAAAAGATAATTAAACATCTGTGCACCACCGGCAATCTTAGCCTTAAGAGCAGACTCTTTTATACCTGAAGTTAAAAGCTTTTCTAAAAGCATCTCAATACCGGTATCTGCAAATTTTAATTTATTGGTATTGTTATTAATTTTACTGCTGTCCGGAAGCATTATATGTACCAATCCGGCCAAGCCGCTTACACCATCATATATTACTACCCCTACGCAGGAGCCTAAACCAATTGTTGTAATCTTATCAGGTGTACGGCATATATTCATATCGGCAATACCAACCCTAATAATATTACCCATCGAGACCTCCAATTCCAAGCTTATCAAGAAGGAAGTCATACGAATTTTCATATGATATCATAAAAATATGTCCATCAAGCTTATAGTCTCCTACAAATAGTTCAGAGCTTATTAGCAGTGACTTATCATTTATCTGACTGTATTCTATATACGGCACACTAAGTATAGCTCCTGCTATATCTACGCACACCTCAGGAAGAGAATACCTAATCTTCGTATTTGTAAATGTCTCAAGTGCTGCAATATATGATCCAATCATAATATTGGAAATCTCACTAATTGCCGAAATACCTATCTCGGTATTCCAATTAGCATCTTCTCCAACAGCAAGCTTTACAAACCTTTCTGCATCTTCTACCGTTAAAAGAAATGCTATAACAGCTTCAAACCCACCACTTATCGTACTAAAAACGCCAACAACAATTGATTCGGGATTTTCTACAACTCTTTCAAGCTCTTCAAAATCGCACATTTCTACAACAGGTATGCTCATCAGTATTTTAGTATTGAGCATAACTGATAGAGAAGTTGCAGCATTACCCGCACCTATATTGCCTATTTCCATAAGCGTATTTTGTACTATTCCATTGAGGTTTGACTCTGTATTTGACATAAGCATTACTCCTATTCGTTTTCAATATCAGCAATTAAAGCAGGAATATTTAAAATCGAAATAAGCGTATCGTTATACTTACCAACACCGGTAACATAGGATCTTGCCTCGACGTCATCAGAGGTAACCTTTTCTATACTGTCATCATTTAGAGTAACAACCTCTTTTACTTCGTCAACAAGAACTCCAATATCAGCTCCATCATACTTGATTATAAGTATTCTGGTAGCACCTGTATTTTCCTTAAATGGCAAATCAAATTTTTCTCTCATACTCATAACCGGTATGATAACACCACGAAGATTAATTACGCCAAGGAAATAAGGCTGTGTATGTGGAACTCTGGTTATCGGCATAAGTCTAACGATATTATCAATATATGAAATATCAATTCCATACTGTTCACTGTCAAATCTTAAAATTATATACTGTTTTAAATCATTATTAACATTGTTATCCATATTGCACCTCCACTAAACCAATGTATTTGAATCAATTATCAATGCAACTTCACCATTACCAAGGATAGTGGCTCCGCTTATCATCTTAGGAACTCTGATGAACTTACCTAAAGGCTTGATAACTATTTCCTGCTGTCCAAGAAGGTTATCGATTACAAGTCCGGCCTGCTTATCACCCTTCTTAACTATTACAACTATGAGGCTGTCATCATCCTCAAGTTCAGGATCCTTTTCGGCAGGTTCAAGATCAAGAACCTCGTTAAGTCTGACAATAGGAATAACTGTTCCTCTTAAATTAATTACTTCTTTAGTATGTACATACTTAATTTCATCTGAAGGAATCTCTTCAACTGTAACAATTGAATTAAGAGGAAGTGCATACTTCTCACCTGATATATCAACCATAAGGGCCTGAATAATTGCAAGTGTAAGCGGAAGTCTTACGATAAATGTTGTTCCTTCACCAAGCTTGGTTGAAACCTCAACATCTCCACCTAATCCTTCTATCTTATTCTTAACAACATCAAGACCTACTCCTCTACCTGATACATCTGTTATCTTTTCAGCAGTTGAGAATGATGGCATAAACAACAAATCAACCGCTTCTTTATCTGACATAAACTCTGCCTGTTCTTCAGTAATAGTGCCTTTTTCTATAGCCTTTGCCTTAATCTTTTCTACATCGATACCTGCACCATCATCTGAAACCTCGATTGTAACATTGTTTCCGTCCTGATATGCATCAAGTCTGATTGTACCAACCTTCGGCTTTCCAAGCTTAAGTCTGTCAATTGTATCCTCAAGACCATGGTCAGCTGAATTTCTTAACATATGCATAAGAGGATCACCGATTTCATCGATTACTGTTCTGTCAAGTTCTGTATCTTCACCGGTCATGATAAGCTCCATCTCTTTATTGAGCTTTTTGGACAAGTCTCTTATCATTCGTGGGAATCTGTTTACTACACTTTCGATAGGTACCATTCTAACCTTCATAACCGATTCGTGGAGATTAGTGGTGATTCTTTCAAGATATTCAATCTGTTCATTAAATGATTGGTCTGAGCCTGCCATAACTCCTGTTACCGAAACAAGACCATTCTTGGCGATAATAAGCTCAGATACAAGGTTCATTAAGTCATCGAGTTTTTCAATGTCAACTCTTACTGAACGGTTAACAACCGGCTTGCCTGCTTTAGCAGGTGCTTTCTTTTCGTCCTTCTTCTCAGTTTTCTGTTCCTTAGTCTCTTTCTTGCTATCATTTTCCTCTGCTTTAGGAGTTGTCTCCTCAACAACATCAGGAATATCAAATTCTTCTATAACAGCTTCTTCAATTTCAGAAACATTTTCAATTATACCCTTTATTTCTTCAAGGGACTTTTCTGAAATGATAAACATTGAAAAGTCAAATTCAAATCTTTCATCCTCTATATCCTGAACGCTCGGTACGGACTTAATAATTTCACCCTTATTTTCAAGTCCCTTAAATACAAGGAATGCTCTTGCCGCCTTTAACAAACAGCTTTCCTGAATATATACGGTAGTCGCATATATATGCATTCCTTTTTCTTTAGCTTCCTGCATCGCATTTTTCTCAAAATCAGCAATAGGAATTGAAAGATATTTCTTTCTATCATCAGGTGCATCAGACTTAGCTTCCTGCTTTTCTACAGCCTTTGGTTCCTCCTTAGGTGCAGGTGCAGAACCAACACTTTCAGACTGAGCAAGAACATCATTTAATACCTTGATAACATCTTCATTATCTTCAGTTCCCTCGTCGCCTGACTCTGTGATATTGGCAAGATAACCCTCGATACAATCAAGGCACTTGAAAACAACATCTACAATGTCAGCATTGACATTGATTTTGCCGTTACGAACCTCTGAGAATACATTTTCCATATCATGTGTAAGTCTCTGCATTCTCTTGAATCCCATAGTTCCTGCCATACCCTTTAAGGAATGAGCTGCCCTGAAGATTTCATTTACAGTATCAATATTGTCAGGTTCAGCTTCCAAAATAAGCACCTGATCATTTAATGTCTGTATATGCTCCTTCGTTTCATCAATAAAAATCTCAAGATATTGGCTTAAATCCATTATAGCACCCCTACTTTCTTTATTATTTCTTTTGCTATATCATTTATATCACAAACCACATCGCACATACCCTTTTCATATATGGCACGCGGCATTCCATATACAGTCGATGATGCCTCATCCTGTGCTATTACGTATACTTTTTTATTTTTGGAAAGATTAACTATTCCATTTGTTCCGTCTGCACCCATTCCTGTTAAAACCACACATATGATTTCATCATATCCGGAATCAACAAGACTGTCATACATTATATTGCCACATGGTTTAAGTCCTACTACAGGAGGTGAATCGTCCAACTCAAGATAATGCCCGTTGTTTTTATTGATTACCTTAAGATGCTTACCGCCCCTGCACAGATAAACATTACCTCTTTTTACCTGTTCTCCACCATTAACCTCACTAACATTTATCTCGCTTAACTCGTCCAGACGTTCCGCCAATGTTGTAGTGAAATTTGCCGGCATATGCTGAACCATAACAATCGGTGCTGCAAGATTTTTCGGAAGCATAGGAATAACCGTTCTCAAAGCCTTCGGTCCACCCGTCGAACTCACAAGAGCAATTAACCTATTAGAACCTGAAGAAGGTTTTGACTTAATCACTGCCTCAGGTTTCTTAACGACCTTTTCTACCGGCTTACTCTCTTTTGCTACAGGCTTTTCTACCGGTTTGCTATCTTTAATTACCGGCTTTTCATGCTTTACTTCTGTACCTTCAGCATCAGTCTCCTCGTTATGATTATGAATATCAACATTACCCTGATTTCTTATGGCTTCATGCTTTGCCTTAAGATTATCCGTACTTTGATTATCAGATGTATTCAAAGCATCTATCAGCTTATCGGAAAATGTAACATTGTCCATCTTATAGATGTTATCAGGTTTTTTAAGAAATGTTACTGCACCAAGCTCTAACGCCTTAATTGTATATAAGGCTTCATCTTTAGTGCTAAGAAGAACAAACGGTAACATCATATTTCTTCTTCCCAATGTTGTTAGAAGCTCAATACCGGTCATCACAGGCATATTTACATCACAAACAACTGCATCAATATCCTTGTGATTTTCAATCATTTCAAGACCTTCTGCACCATTTTTGGCAATATATTCAACTGTATATTCATTAGTCCCATTAATTATAGCAGATAACACTCTTCTCATGAGTGCAGAGTCATCTACAAGCAATATTTTTTTCATTATTTTAATCCCGATTCTTTCGCTCTATTTTGTCTTTCACTGTCAAAAATGAATTTAATAATAATATCCCTGTCTTCCTGGTTGATTTTTAAGAATTCAAGTCTTTGTTCATAAAGTCCTGTATGACCTGAAATTGTATTGCTGCTTAGTATCCTGGACATTATATTGAAGCTGTGTATTGCACCAAAGATTGCAATTTTAAAATCAACCATCACCACTTCATTTTTTTCTATATCCATCTTGGATACGATTTTAAGTCCGCCTCCGCTTATATCGATTATTTTCAAATCGTTCCATATAAGCTCTTTATCCGATAAATCATACAACTCTGCCATCCGGTATTCCTCATCGGACACAATCCGCATCCTTCCGTTCATGATACATTTGTACCTGTAAAACTCTCTTCTTTGGACTTTTTCAAGCTTTCCAAGCATTACTAATTCAAGGAAAAACAAATTACCGCTTCTGTATCTTGAGGAAACAACCACATTGGTCTGCATAAGCCCCTTATCGGTATAAAAGCAGGCCGAATATTTATCATCAACATTTAACGGAACTATCTTTCCTTCATAAATAGGCATAGAAATCTGAAGTGTATTTTTCGGCATTATATCGCATATTTTGCTCGAATACACCTTCTTTATCTCATCATTTCTGATAATCTGATCAAGCTTCACTAATTCAATTTTATTGCCGATTGATAAACTCATAAACCACTCACCCCATAGCTGATTTTATGCCTTAATATATCTGTAAATAATAAACCTATTTCTTGTTTTTCTTTCTCCTTGTTTTTATAAACTCAAAGAATATTCTTGCAATTCCTTCATTTCCTTCTTCTTTGGTCTCCGACTCATCACCTGAAAGCTTATCCGCCAATATAGATAAGCACTTTGAGGAAGAAGTTGTAGGATATGCCATTACAACAGGTTTTTGCTCAATTATTGCCCTTGACGCATTTTTATCCTGTATTATAGGGCCAAGATACTCAAGCTTGGTATTTAAAAACTTGGAGGATACTGCATTAATCTTTGCAAATATCTCATCACCCTCAGAATCATTTTCTACCCTGTTTGCAATAACTCTTATCGTTTTATATATCGGATTAAACTTCTCATTTCTTCTCAAAACCTTCAATAAAGAATATGCATCGGTAATTGAAGTCGGTTCCGGAGTAACAACCAGTAAAACCTCTGGACTGACCATTACAAATTCCATAACGGCATCCGTAATACCTGCCCCTGTATCTATAATAACAACATCATACATTTTATCAAGTCTTACCAGTTCGGAAATTAAAAGCTTAATACTTTCATTATCAAGTGCTGCAAGCTCCGAAACACCTGAACCACCGGAGATAAATCCAATTCCTTTAGGTCCGGTAGTAATTATTTCTTCCATTGTTTTATTGTTATGAATCAAATCAAGAAGGTTGTATTTTGGTCTTATTCCAAGCATAACCTCGACATTGGCTAGACCGAAATCGGCATCAAATATGACAACCTTTTTGCCTCTTTCTGAAAGCTCTATAGCAAGGTTTACTGAAATGCTTGTTTTTCCGACTCCACCCTTACCACTTGTTACAGCGATAACTCTTGCATTGGAAGGCTTCGTCTCCTCCTGAACCATCTGCCTTAACTTAGAAGCCTGATCCATCGCCGGCACCTCCTAACAAGCTCTTGGCAACGATTTGAGGATCAATCACACCTATATCCTCAGGAACATTTTGTCCCCATGTTGCATAAGATAAGGTTTTGCCCATATCAAGCTTTAAATTTAATATAGAACCTGACGCTCTGGTTTCATCAAGCTTAGTAAAGATAAGCTTATAATCAAATAATTTATCATAAGTCTTTGCAATATCAAGCAAATCCTTATATTTAACAACTGCACTAACCACAAGAAAAACCTCTGTTTCATAATCTGACACAGCATCAACCATCTCTTTAAGATTTTTCTTTTGTTCTTCATTTTTATGTGAATGACCTGCCGTATCAACAAAAATCAAATCACAATCACTGTATTTTTCAACATATTTTTTTATATCCTCCGGAGTATAAACCACTTCCATCGGAGTATTTAAAATATTGGCATAAGTTTTAATCTGTTCAATAGCCGCAATTCTATAGGTATCTATAGATAACATAGCTATATTCTGCTTTTCCTCAAGCTTAAATTTTGACGCAAGCTTAGCCATGGTTGTTGTCTTACCAACCCCTGTATTACCCACAAAGAAAACAATTTTAGGCTTGTTTTCTCCGGTTGTCAGCGGCTTAACCTCTCCGAGCTTGAGTACAATTTTTTGATATACATTTGCCAAAATATTATCCAAAGGTAAATTTTTATTTTCTGTATCCATCTCGCTTATTATTTCATCAGCGGTTTTCTTATTTACCTCATTTTCAATCAACTGATTATATATCAGATCTATAACACGATTCTTTGAAGGGCTTTTTTCTTCATTTTTTTCTTCGGATACCCTTACATAGGATTCCTTTGCATTATCAGAAACAATAGCATCAAATCTTGAACCACGCTCAGCTTTTTCTTCATCAGACTGTTCGGAATTCTTATCATTTCCCGCAAGCATCTGCTGTTCCAAAAGCTTTGCTATACTGTTAATTTTTTCCTCAATGGCATTTTGTGCATCATCACTGTAGTTTTCCTTTGCAGGCTTTTCTGTCACATTATCATCAATAGCTGCAGTAAGCTCAACAGTATTCTTTTTGAAAAGCTTCATAATGCCTTTTCTTTTTGTTGTTTTAACATTCATTACAACAGCTTCAGGTCCCAAATCCTCTTTAGCCATAAGGATTGCATCCTTTTCAGTTGCTGCTTTGTACTTCTTAATTATCATCTATCGTTACCACTCCTATTGACTTAAGTTCAATATCGGAATCTATCTCATTGTAGGAAATAACCACCAAATCACTAAAATACTCATTTGTCATCTTCTTAAAATACATTCTCACAATAGGAGAAGTTATTATTATAGGATTCAATCCTTTATTTTCAAGCTTTTGTATTTCAGCCTCTGTAGCATTGAGTATCTTCTTAGTAACTGCAGGATCAAGCGAAATATATGCTCCTTGTTCAGTCTGCTTAATAGAGCTCATAATCATCTGTTCAACCTTAGGATCAAGCGTTATAACCTCTGTCATATTTTCATCACCAAAATATTTATTGGAAATAGCACGCTTTAAGCTCTGTCTTACATACTCTGTAAGTATATCGGTATCTCTGCTTGTTGCCGCATAATCAGCAAGCGTTTCAAATATTGTAACAAGATCTCTTATAGATATACCCTCTTTTAAGAGATTCTGTAATACCTTCTGGATTTCTCCGACACCCAAAAGCTTAGGAACAAGCTCATCAACAAGAGTTTTATTAGACTCCTTGATGTTATCGATAAGATTTTGAACATCCTGCCTTGTAAGAAGCTCATCCAGATGATGCTTGATAACCTCTGTAAGGTGTGTAGCAATTATAGAAGGTGGATCAACTACAGTATATCCAAGTGATTCTGCACGTTCTCTTTGAGATTCGGTAATCCACATAGCTTCGAGATGGAACGCAGGCTCAAGTGTCGGAATACCTGTTATCTCATCTTCAACATAGCCCGGATTCATAGCCATGTAGTGATCAAACAAAATCTCACCCTCACTGACCTGAATACCCTTTATCTTGATTATATATTGATTAGGATTAAGCTGTATATTATCTCTCAAACGAATGATAGGCACAACTGCACCAAGTTCAAGAGCAATCTGTCTTCTAATCATTACAACTCTGTCTAAGAGGTCACCACCCTGGTTGACATCCGCTAATGGTATTATACCATAACCAAACTCCAATTCAATAGGGTCAACCTGAAGAAGTGAATTGACATTTTCGTGTCTTCTGACTTCATCAGCCTGTACTTCTTCCTCTTCAACCTCTTCTTCAATCTCTGACTTCTTCTCTGCATTTCTTAAAGAACTTGCAATCACTATAAACAGTATACCATAACCTGCACAAAAGAAAAAGTTAAGCGGTGTAAGTGCTCCCAGTCCAAGCATGGTACCACCGACAAATGTAAGCACCTTAGGAATACTGAAAAGCTCGCCGATAAGTGTGTCTCCTATACTTTCCTCCTTTGATGCTTTAGTTACAAGAAGACCTGTGGAAAGAGAAATAAGCATCGACGGAATCTGAGATACAAGACCGTCACCTATGGTAAGAATAGTATATTTTTGAAGCGCATCACCGGCTGACATTCCCTGCAGGGTTATGCCCATTACAATACCACCGACGATATTGATAAGGGTAATTATAAGACCCGCTGTCGCATCTCCTTTAACGTACTTTGTAGCACCATCCATAGCTCCGAAGAAAGCTGATTCAGCCTGAATTTTATCTCTTCTTGCTATAGCCTCCTGGTCTGTTATGGCTCCCGAAGAAAGATCCGCATCAATAGCCATCTGTTTACCCGGCATAGCATCAAGAGTAAATCTTGCTGTAACCTCTGAAACTCTTTCAGTACCTTTATTTATAATCATCATCTGAACTATTATTAAGACGATGAATATTATCGCACCAATTACAAGATTACCTCCACCAACGAAGGAACCGAATACTTCTACAACTCTACCGGGATTACCGGTTGAAAGTATAAGTCTTGTGGATGAAACGTTAAGGGAAATTCTAAATATTGTTGTAAACAAAAGCAATGTCGGAAAGCCAGACATCCCAAGAGTTTCTTTTGCAAATAAACAGTTAAATACTATAATCAATGCAAGAGAAATATTAAAAAGTATAAGCAAATCGAGAAGCCATGATGGTATCGGAATAATGAAAAATATAACGGCAGCAAGTAAATAAAAGCCTAAAAACATATCATTTCTTTTCATCTGTTATTTACTCCTTTCCGTATATTTTATCTTTCATTAACTAACCATATTTTTCATGCTCTTTTTTACATTTATCAGATATGCAAACACTTCTGCAACAGATTGGTACAGCTCCTGAGGGATTTCATCCCCCACCTCAACATTGGCATAAAGCATACGGGCAAGAGGCTTATCTTCATATATCTCCACATCATTTTCTCTTGCAATATCCTTTATTTTGTAAGCCAGATAATCCGCTCCCTTTGCAACCACTATAGGTGCCCTGCTCGCATTATTGTCATATTTTAAGGCAACAGCGAAATGTGTAGGATTTGTTATTACAACATCGGCCTCCGGTATATTTTGCATCATACGACGCCTGGAAGCCTGCTGCATTCTCTGTCTCTGCTGGCTTTTTACCTTAGGATCTCCTTCTGAATTCTTATATTCATCCTTGACCTCCTGCTTGGTCATCTTTATATCCTGCTTGTGCTTCCATTTCTGATAAAACAAATCAGCAACCGCCAATATAATATATACAGCAGAAATTTTTATTCCAAGTTCAAAAATAAGATCAAATAAAATCCCAAGATTATCCTCAAGATTATTATCATATGCATTAATAAAGACACTTAAATTATCTTTGATAATGCTATAGCTCATAAAGCCAAAAATCAAAACCTTTGCAATGGATAGCAAAAGATTTATCAGTGCTCTTCCGGAGAAGATACGTTTAAATCCGTTTATAGGATTTAGCTTATTTAATTTAGGCTGCAACGGTTTGGTTGTAACCTTCCACTTTATCTGTAGTCTCTGTGCCATAAAACCAACAAACAAAAAAATAAGCAGAAACGGTAAAATTGTTATCAGCACATAAAGCAGCACATTTGTAATAATTTTATGAGCTGTATTGGTAGAAAAATCTCCGGTCGAATAAACATGCATTTGCTGCCAAAAGGTATGAAAAACCTCCATGAGCCTTTCTGAGAGAAAACCCATCAAAAATCTTAGACTGATAAATGCCGTAAGCAAAGCTATAGCACTCGAAAGCTCTGTACTTTTGGCAACCTGACCTTCTTTACGTGTGTCTTCTATTTTTTTTGCAGTAGGTTCCTCAGTTTTATCATCATTAGCAAAAAACTGAAGATTATACCGAAGTATAATTTTATATTCAGGCATATATTTATAAGCCTCCCAAAATCGTGGTAACTACATCATTCATTTTCTCAATCAACATATTGGCAATACTCGGTATATACATAGTTACTATTGATAACATCAGTAATCCTCCCAGAACCTTAAGCTGCATACCAATAGCAAACATATTCATCTGCGGAGAACTCTTTGAAATTACACCTAAAATAACATTTAATATTATTGTACTTAAGAAAATAGGCATAGCAATTCTAAAGCCTATACTAAAATACTGGGCTATAAAGCCTAAAACCTCAGTAAACAAAAAGCCATAATTAATATTGACATGTCCCAATGGTACAACCTCAAATGACTGGGCAAGTGCCCTAAGTATATAAAAATGAAGATTTGTTAAAAGAATAACAAGATAAATCATCTTATCATATAATTCTGCTGTAATTGTAACCATTGTTCCGACAGACGGATCAAAGGTTGTAGCCATTGTAAAGCCTATTTCTCTGTCTATAAACTCTCCCGCCATTACAACAATAGCCATAACAAAGCTGGATACAAACCCTAAAGACAAACCAATCAAAAGCTCTTTTATTACCAGAACCGTATATCCAAAAACGGAATCGTATTCCGGAAGAGGTACATTCATAGATGTAAATATAGTAATTGCAATACAACCGGCAATCATAACTCTGAGCCTGGTATTTATGCTTCTGTTACTGAACAAAGGTGCCGTATATATAAAGCCGCCTGTTCTAACTAAGACAAGCAAAAAAGCTTCAAGGGTTAAGGTAGATATTCTTAAATCCATACAGCATTACCCCACAAAATCTCCAAATCTACTGCAAATATCCTGAATAAAAGCAACTATATTATTAAGAATCCAGTTTCCTGTCAGAATCAGCACAAGAAAAACCGTTAAAATCTTTGGAACAAACGTAAGCGTCTGCTCCTGAATAGATGTAACAGTCTGAAAAATACTGACAATAAGACCTACAATAAGTGATGCTAAAAGCATTGGTGCAGCACATTTAATCAATAACCATATTGCCTGACTTGTTAAATCTACTACGTCTCCTACTGACATTATAATCACCTTCTCATCAATCAAAAAATATTATCAGGATCAAGACCACACTTTAATGGAACGACTGAACCAACTGACCTATAATCAAATTCCAGCCATCTGCCATAACAAAAAGTAAAATCTTAAAAGGCATAGAAATTGTGGTCGGTGGAAGCATCATCATACCCATTGACATAAGTACCGATGATACAACCATATCAATAACAATAAACGGAATATATATCAAAAAGCCTATTATAAATGCGGCTCTTAATTCGCTAATTATAAATGCCGGAATAATAACTGTCGTAGGAATTTCACTTACATCATCAACAGTGCCCATTCTGGCAATATCCATAAAAAGTCTCAAATCTTCCTGTCTAACCTGTCTAAGCATAAATTCACGAAGCGGCGTAATAGCATTATCTATAGCTTCTTCCTGAGTAATCTCCTGTGCCGACAAGGGTTCGATTGCTTCCTCATTTATCTGTACAAATATAGGACTCATAATAAAAAGCGTTAAAAACAACGAAAGCCCAATCAATACATTATTAGGCGGTGACGATTGTGTTCCTACTGCAGTTCTTATAAAATGAAGAACAACAATAATTCTCGTAAACGACGTCAGCATAACTAATATTGATGGAGCTAATGAAATTACCGTTATTACCAGGAGCATCCTTAAGGTTCCTGCAAGCCTCGTTTCATCAGAGTTAGAATCCAGAGTAAGACCAACAGAAAATCCATCATTTTCATCATCTGTAACAGCATTCTCCACTCCCTCTTCAGGATCTGTATCAGGTGTAACTCCTGTAGCATATGAATTTGTTCCTGAAATAAAGACAGCTAAGGCAATCGGTATAAATAATAATATAATTAACTTACGAAGCCTTCTAAATCTCATCTTTCTACCTACTTTGCGTCCTTATCATCTTTTGATTTTTTATTTTTAATTTTAGACAGAACATCCTTGAAATCCATTTTACCAAATGCACCGTCTGATGCTTGGGAAGCACCTTCTTCATTTAACTTAAGTCCATCCGTATCAAGCTTATCAATAAAGGTAACTTCCTCCTTGCCCAAGGCAATGGCATAATAATCACCACCGATTTTCACTATGGCGATAAACTTATTATTTCCAAGCCTGTAAGATTCAATTATTCTAATATTAGACTTGTAATTTGCATTTCCTGCCTGAATTTTAGCTATAAACTTAGTAGAAAAATAAGCCATAGCCAAAACCAATACAAATATAAGCAATAGCGACAGAATATTGACGAATGAATGCCATCCTCCGTAGCTATTACCCAATAAAAATATTTTCATATTATTCTACTGCCTTTTTCACTGCCTCAATTACACGATCCGGCTGGAACGGTTTAACTATAAAGTCTCTTGCACCTGACTGAATAGACTCAATAACCATAGCCTGCTGGCCCATAGCTGAACACATAACAACGCTGGCATTTGGATCCTTTTCCTTAATTTTCTTAAGTGCCTGAATACCATCCATTTCAGGCATAGTAATATCCATGAGAACCAAATCAGGCTTAGTCTCCTCATACTTTTCAACAGCCTTGGCGCCATTTTCCGCCTCGCCTGCGATATTATAACCATTCTTGGTTAAAATATCCTTAATCATCATTCTCATAAATGCTGCATCATCACAAATAAGTATACTCTTTGCCATAAAATTATACTCCTTTTACATTTTTTCCTTTATTATATCGGTAATTCTTATACCAAAGCTTTCTTCTATAACTACAACCTCGCCCTTTGCAACCAATTTCTGATTGACTATAACATCTATCGGTTCACCTGCAAGTCTGTTAAGTTCAATAATAGTTCCCGGTGCAAACTCGAGGATTTCTTTTATTGATTTCTTGGTTCTGCCAAGTACAACAGAAACATCAAGCGGAACATCCATAATCAAATCAATGTTTTCCTGCTGCAACACCGGATTTGGCATAGGATTAAAGGCCTTAAACTGAACATTTTGTACATTTACATCCTGCCCCATCATCGGCTGCCCCATCATCGGCTGTCCCATCATTGGCTGTCCCATCATCGGTTGTTCCATCATCGGCTGTTGTGCCGGTTGAGGCTGTGGCTGTTGTGCCGGCTGAGGTACTGCCGCAGGCTGCGGCGATGCCTCCTTAGGTGGTTCAGAAGTCTGTTCATCTCCACTTGAAAACTTTTTATATAATTCCTTAGCAAGATCTATAGGATATAGCTGCATTATCGTACTGTCAACAAGTTCGCCTATAGTCATCCTAAAGGTTACATTTACAAATTCACCATTTATGAAATTAGATATCTTTGCCGGATCAATATTGCCGGCCATGTCAATAAGCTCTGCTTCAGGAGGGCTTATATCGACCTTACAGTTAAGCATTGATGAAAGAGATGTAGCTGAAGAACCCATCATCTGATTCATCGCCTCACAAATCGCGCTTATATGCAAATCCGTAAGTTCAGGAGAAGGATTAAGTCCATCACCGCCCATCATCAAGTCTGTGATTACTTTAACATCTTCTTCCTTAAGAATCAATACATTATTTCCATCAATACCCTCTTTATAATTTATATTGATAAAAACACAAGGTCTTGCATATTCTTTTGTCATACTGTCCCATGTTGTTACTTCAACAACCGGGGTGGTTATTACAACCTTTTGATTAACCAAGGAATAAAGGGTAGTTGCTGCCGTACCCATACATATGTTGGATATCTCACCTATCGCATCCTTTTCATCTGTACTGAGGTATCCACCTCCTCCAGATGATGTGCTATCCGAAGAACCCGCACCCATGTCTCCAAGCAATGCGTTTATCTCCTCTTGTGATAACATGCCATCCATATCAGCTTATTCCTCCTCTCTATAGATCTCAGTGACTTTTACAGCGTAATTATCACTGGCTGAACCCGGTAACCCTTTAAATTTTACAATATTTCCGACATATATATCAAGCTCATCATCAACATTGGTATTGAGCTTTATTACATCGCCTATCTGAAGATTAACAAAATCCCAAACAGTAATTGTACTCTTTCCGAGCTCGGCAGAAATAGGAATCTGAGCCTTATTGATTGCTGTTTCAATAACATCAGCATAGCTTTGCTCATCTCTATCCTGCATAGTAGAAAACCAATACTTTGTATTAAGCTTATCCATTACATCTTCCAAGGTCATAAACGGAAGACATACATTCATAAGACCTTCTACACCGCCGATGTTAATGTTGATAGTTACTATGGCTATCATCTCTGTGGGCGATATAATCTGAGCAAACTGAGAATTTGTTTCTATCCTTTCAAGATAAGGATCAATCTCAACTACGTTACCCCATGGTTCTCTTAACAATTCTATAATAACATTAAATATTCTTTCTAAGATCGATAATTCAATTTCCGAAAAATCCCTTACTTTTTCCAGCGGTTCTCCCGAACCTCCAAGCAGTCTGTCAATAATTGTATATCCTATATTGGTTGCCAGCTCCAAAATAATGTTACCCGATAGCGGAGACATATTTACTATAGCGAGCAAAACCGGATTGGATAAGGCATTTGAAAACTCGGAATAAGTTACCGCTTCTGAGTTCATAACCTCCACCTGGACATTCTTTCTAAGATATGCAGGCAGATTACTTGATAATAATCTTCCAAAATGTTCAAATATTATCTCAAGTGTTCTAAGATGTTCTTTAGAAAACTTTGCCGGTCTTGAGAAATCATACTCCTTAACCTTAGCCGCCTGTGAATCTTCTATAGTATCAACATCTAACTCGCCGGAGCTAAGCTGCTTAAGCAAGGCATCTATTTCATTTTGTGATAATACGTCTGCCACGCAATTCGCCTCCTAAGGAAAGATTACTGTGCTACCCAATTGTAAAAGCTTACGGAATAAATACATTCTGTATTAAAGGTTTCCTTAAGGTTTTTCAAGATTTCTTCCTTTATCTGTCTTTGAACCTCTACATCAATGACCTGAGCATATGTGTAATTACCGATTACATCACGTGTCATATCATATATAAGAGATGTTGAAGCTTCCAAATTAGCCTGAACCTTACTGTAATCTTTAGCAGTTTTATCTAAGTTGATTGTAATTCCATATTGAAGAGCATGAACCTTATCAGAGCCATCTGAAGCAAGGTTAATCGGATTACCCTGTTCAAGCTGGAAAGGTGCCAAATCAGCAACATCAAAACCAGAAGAATCTCCACTTGATTGTGAAGCAATTTCCAAATCAAGAACCGCAGCTATATCACCTATAAGCTTATTGGTTTTTGTTGCAGATGGCATAAACACAAATACAAGTAATATGTTAAATACAAGGTTTATTATACAAATCGCAAGTATTATAACGGTAATAAGATTCTTTCTCATTTTTATTCTCCTCATAAAATGATTTATTAATAAACAGAATTCTGCTGATTATATATCTTTATAACAACTCTTCTGTTTTTTGCTCGTCCCTCTTCTGTAGCATTTGATGCAATAGGCTTACTTTCACCATATCCGGCTATCTTCATGTTTGCATCAATGAAGTTTTCCTGAGACATAAGATATTCATATACATTTCTGGCTCTTTCGGTTGAAAGTGCTCTGTTGTTTTCATATTTTGAAGTAGAAATAGGAACATTATCTGTATGTCCTTCTATCTCAATTATGCAATACTTATATTTAATAAGAATTCTTGCAATTTTTTGCAAAAACATCTTTGAATCTTCTCTTACCTCAGCTTTACCCGAATCAAAAAGTATGGAACCGTTTAAATTAAGCTCAACATACTGGGCATTGTAATCAAGAATAATCTCATCATCTATGGTGTATGATTCTGCCATCTGAACAATCTCTTCATACATTTCTTCGGATTGTTCCTCTCCTCGCTTATCATACTCATTTTTTAATTCTTCATCAGAGAGCTTATCGGCATCTGATGATGAGGCCTCCAAATTCTCTCCGGGATCACCATCAATAGCTTTTCCCGCCTGAGTCAATATGCTTTGGATATCAGGCACCTGTGTAACACCACCCGACATCAAGTCACCTGACAAAAGAGATATATTACCTTCATTCAAAATAGAAAAATTCATATTGTTAAATGAAGCCATAATCTTTTGAATCTTACCTTCATCCATTGTAGAGCTGGCAAACAACAAAACGAAGAAGCATAGCAAAAGATTCATAAGGTCACTGAATGTCGCCATCCACGCCGGTGAACCTTCCTCAGCCGGCTGTTCTTTTTTCTTCGCCATTACTGACCACCGCCTTCTTCACCAAGTCCGGCTCTGTCCTTAGGAGCAAGGAAAGCCTTCAACTTTTCCTCAATAACTCTTGGGTTTTCTCCTGCTTGTATAGAAAGGATACCCTCTATCATAACTTCCTTAAGTTTAATCTCTGTATCATTTAATTTTGCAAGCTTACTGGATGCAGGTGCACAAACCCAGTTTGCAAGTACGGAACCATACAATGTTGTTATAAGAGCAACCGCCATATTAGGACCGATAGAATCAGGATCAGACAAATCCTTAAGCATAAGGATAAGACCTATAAGTGTACCAATCATACCCCATGCAGGTCCCATAGATGCAACATCCTTCCAAAATCCAATGTTACTCTGATGTCTTGTATCAACATTTATAAGCTCAGCCTCAAGTATACTTCTTACAAGCTCCGGATCGGTACCATCGACAATAAGCATTACGCCCTTTTTCATAAATTCATCATCAAGGGAATTTGCGGATTCCTCAAGTGCAAGAAGACCTTCTCTTCTGGCAAGATTGGAAAGATCAATTATGGATTTTATAGTATCTATCTCGCTGGACTTTGGTGTTTTAAAAATCAAAAGATATGATTTTAATCCTGCAAGGAATCCCTTTAATGTATTCATAGCAAGAATTGTACCAAAAGCACCACCAAAGGTTATAAATACCGATGGCATATCTATGAACGTTTCCATCAGTGCACCAACGCCGCCCATACCGTTTATCATAAGGAAAAGCGCTGCACCTATACCGATAATCGATGCTATATCCAACTTAAGTCACCTCAAAATATCACAGCCTTTATAAAGGCGTATGAATCTTTCTCTTATAATTTATAACTAAATCAGTAATTTCTCTGCTTGTCTCACTGACAATAAACTTTTTTCCGCTGGTAAGCGTGATAACTGTGTCAGGAGTTTCTTCGACAGTTTCAATCAACTCAGCATTGATTATAATCTTTGCACCCTTGAGTCTTGTTACTTCTATCATAAGCTTAGCTCTCCCAACATTTTTATCACGACACTATACAACGCTTGTATTATACCACAAGAAACATTTTATGTCTACAAAAATATCGCCCTTTCGTACTCGCCAATTTAATAATTGAACTTATACGAAAGGGCGTGATTTTATTATTAATTATCTCTTAAGATTTACCAATTCTTCAAGCAGTGAATCGGATGTAGTAATAATTCTTGAGTTAGCCTGGAAACCTCTTTGAGTTGTAATCATATCAGTAAACTCTGCTGATAAGTCAACATTGGACATTTCCAATACACCCTGAGTCATCTTGCCACCATTTTCATCTACTGCAGAACCTATACCATCAAAGTCTCCTGAGTTCTGAGTAGTCTTGTAAAGGCTGTCGCCTATAGCCTCAAGACCCATTGGATTATCAAAGTTTGCAACAGCTATCTGACCCATAAGCTTAGTCTCACCGTTGCTGTAAACACCATATATTTTACCTGCATTATCTATACTTACGTCATTAAGCTTACCTGCTGCACGACCGCCTCCGGTTGTATCCTGAGCAGCTCTGACCATTTTAGCTGATGATTTTCCGCCTGCTTCAAACATTGTAAGTGCTGAGAAATCAATAGTTACGCCTTCAACATCCTCTCCGTTTACCTTAGCGGTAAATACATCTCCTCTGTCAGTTCCCTGAGGTGTAATCTTAAGGAGAGATTCCTTTTGTCCTGCACTTCCGGCATATTCGAATAAACCTGAATCCGGATCAAATTTAATCTGAATCGAGTTTCCACCGCCAAGTGTAGCAGTGTATCCGCCCTCAGTAACATTTGGAGTACTTGGATCATCAGCACCAAGAATATCAACATTGTTGGCATCCTTAATTGAATCAATTTCAAGATTATATAAAGACTTATCTGCCTGTCCGGCATCCTGAGTCATCTTAAATTTAACTGTATAGCTGTAACCAAGTGAATCATATATTGATACAGATACTGTCTTGCCGTCGGTTGATGTAAGCTCTGTATCTGTCATATCTACGTTACCTGTCATATGTGCACTGGATGTCATCTCAGGTGCAGAAACCTTATTTTCCTCTGATTCAGGATAAAGCGCTGATACAGTATCCTTTCTTATAACTGTTGGATTATCAGGATCAACCTGCCATCCCATAACCTGATATCCGTTACTTGTAACAAGACATCCTGCAGCATCTACTTCAAAAGCACCAACCTTTGTAAAATAATTAACTCCGCCACGGCTTACGATGAAGAAGCTTGAACTGTCGAGCATCAAGTCGTATGGATTATTTGTACTCTGAGCTGCACCTGTTTCAGTAATTGAAGTGGAAATAGATGCCATCTTTGTACCAAGACCTATCTGAGAAGCATTGGTACCACCGGTATTAGTAGTAGCTCCTGTTGCGTTTGAGCTTGTTTGGTATAAAACATCTCTGAACAATACAGAGGATGATTTAAATCCTATTGTGTTAACGTTAGCTATATTGTTACCTATTACATCCATCTTTGTCTGGTGAGTCTTAAGACCTGCAACACCAGAATATAATGATCTCATCATAACTTTATTCCTCCTGTTTTTAAATCCCTTCTGTCATTCCGGGATATGAAGCCTCCTTGCAATCCTTTTCGGATGTTTCGGTCCGGCTTAATCAAAAGTTACACTATTACTGCTCCATCAATATTGGTAAAGACATTGCTATCTTCATTTTGTTCCAAAGCTGTAACCACCATATTATTCTTTACATTTACTATAAATGCCAGATTATCCATCATTACAAGTGTCTCATTTATGCTTTTATCTCTTGCCTTCTCAACACCTTCATTTAATCTTATTTTCTGGTCATTGGAAAGAATAATATTTCTGCTTTCAAGTCTTTGGTTTGCGTGCTTTGAAAATTTAACATCATCAAGGCTTTCCGCTTTTTCTTTTAAAATGTCCTGAAATGAATTTGTTTCGGTGGCTTTTTCATTATTAACGGCTTCCTTGCTATGAAGATATAAATCTTTTGCCTGTTCAATAGAGATGGGCCTCGAATTTAAACCTTCCATAATATCTCCACCTTTATAAATATTATAATCACTATGCTTCTTCAGTTTTTTCTGCTGCAGAGCCACTGTCTGCTACTGAGTTTGCCGTATTACTTTCTTTGTTTGCCTGTTCATCAGTCTTAGCCGCATCACCTGCATGCTCCTGAAGGAACATATAATAATCATAATCTACAACAGAATCCAAATCACTTGCAGGATAATATGTATCATTTATTGATACCATAACCTCTCCGTTTTTAACGGTAGCATACTGAACAAGTCCGCTTATCATAGAAGCATTTCCACTTGAATCGGTTGTGTTCATTATTACATACTGTCCAACAAGATTAAGTCCGTTGCTCTTATCTATAGCATCCCCGATATTCATGGTTGCTTCAAGAGATGAATACTGAGCAAGCTGTGACATATATTCTGTACTGTCTCCAGGATTCATAGGATCCTGATACTTCATCTGTGTAACGAGAAGCTGTAAGAAAGCATCTTTATCAAGGTCAGAGCTTGATTTTGAATCAGTCTTTCCTGATGCATGATAGGATGAAGATGCTGCCGCTACTCCGCTTAATGCTGAATCAATTGCCATATCTTTTTTCTCCTTTCTTATAATTTATCAATAAGCACTTTTTGCTTAAAATACTAGATTGTATAGCTTACGCTGTTTCCCTGAGCTCTCATCATCTCAGTTTCAAGCTGCTCTTCCTCAGAAGCATCATCAGGTATATCACTGCCTGAATTTACTCTTATATTCCTTCCATTTGCAGATTGATTATCGGTATTTTCATCCGGCATATCCTGTCCACGATCATCAAAGAAGCCCTGCGATGCAATTGTAACCTCTACGTCCTCAACCTTCAAATCCTGATTATTTAAGGTTTCTCTTAAGGTTGCTATATTTTCTTCTATAGCGTTTTTAGCCGCCTCTGTTTCGGCAACAATCTGTGCCTGCATCACACCGTTTCTTGAGCTTACTGTTATCTGAACCTTTCCTAAGCTTTCGGGATTAAGTCTCATTTCAAGTGTTGAAACATCATTTGTAATATTAGCCTTAATCTCATCCACTACCTGTCTGATAATGTCCGCCTGAGATATTCCTTCAGTAAATCCGCCTGTTTCCTCGACACCCTCCTGGATAACGTTGTTAACTGCATTGTTCAAATTATTGATTATGCTTTCATTAGTTGAACCGAAATCCTGTGATGAAGAATTTTTATTGTCGGATTTTTCTCCGCTAACTGTAACTGCATTGTTAAGAGCATCACTAATATTATTATCGGCATTTTCAGGAATAAATGAACCATCCGTGCCATCCTCTTTAACTGTTTCAGCTACCTTATCATCCTCTGAAGAAACAACTATTTCATTTGCTCTGTTAAGCAATTCTTTAGCATCAACAAAGTTTTCTTCATTTAACGGAATATTTACTGTTTCCTCATCCAAATCACTCAAAGCCGCTACATCAAATGCTTCAAATGATGCTATTGCATCACTGATTTCAGTGGTGATATCATTTACCAAAGTTGCAAGCTGTTCGTCTATAAGAATATCCACCTCTGTCGCACCCTGGTTAAAAAGAACAAATTCGCTTACATTTTCAGTATCGAGAAGATCTGAAAAATTCATATCAAGTGCTGAAATTGAATCTTCTATCTCCTCATCACCTATACCCAGTAACTCTTTAAGAATGTCTCTGATCTGATTGATAAGTCCGGCAAGCTGCTCTGCCAAATCTTCGATTTTATCCGGATTCGAAACATCTGAATCCGAGCCATTGTCCGTAACAGTTTTTAATGCTTTGTTATCAGCTACAGTCTCTTCTGCCTTGGACACATCTTTGTTTGCCTTATCCGTCTTTGCACCATCCCTGGTATCTATTTTTTTATCAGAATCCGCTTTACTGTCGGTGATTTTATTATCATTTTGTTTGTCATTTGAATATTTATCAGCCTTTACATTATCTGATACTTCAACTGAATTATTAGCCGTTACAGCATTATCTGAAATCTTATTATTTTCATCCTTGAAATTTCCGGAAGACATATTGATGAGGCTTGAAAACGAATCAACTGCCCCTTCTTCCGCTTTAGATTTTAGATTGTTTTTAGACTTTATACCGGAAGATAAATCAACCTGACTAATTCCTTTTGTAGAAATCGCCATAAACTTTCTCCTTTCTGATATATTGAGCTAAGGTAATAACTTTTTGGTTATGCTTGCCGCAAATTCAGGATCCATAGCCGCAAGTACATCCGCCCTTTTCTCAGCACTCATATTGTTCATTATAAGCGCTACCGTATCCAAATCATTTTTCATGCTCTGCAGGATATCAGCTGCATTTTTCGCTTTCATATCCTCATAGGTCTTGGCAAGTTCAAGAATTTCATCATCTGCCTGCCTTGCCGAAATCATGCTTGCATATATTTCCTCGGCACGTTCGGGACTGATTTCGTTATACCACTCAATATATGTATCGGCATCCGGAGCGGAATCTCCATAGACTATTTCATCATAAAATTGATTTTTTTTCGCTTCAAAGTCTTCCTGCTCTGTTTTATATACGGTCAACTGGTCAACCTCTGACTGAAGTTCAGCCACCTTATCGTTCAAACCAAGAATCTCCGCATCCTTTGCATTTAACTGCTCATCCATGATTTTAATCTGGTCCAAAGCCTCTGCTAAAGTGTTATAAGGATAATCACTTTCCTTTGCCACTTCCTCATCAGAAGCATCCGGCAAAATCTTGTTTATTATCGGAACATCTTTAAAAACAGGTCTTAAAACTTCACTTCCAAAGCCTCCGACATCGCATTTTATCAACAAAGCCATTAAGGTAAGAAAAAACAGGATAATAAGCACCATTATAGCTATAGCGGATGCTCCTATGCCTTTCTTTCCTTCTCTGTCTCTTTTTTCTTTTGCCATTTTTTATTCCTCCCCATCAGGTTTCTTACTGTTAAACTGATAGCTAGCAACCTCGTCCGTTTCCTTGCCCTCCTGGGCATTAAGTTCAGTTACAAATTCGTCAAATTTTTGTTCCTTGAGTCTTTCATGCATCTTTCTTTCCTGCATAACCGAATTAAGCTTTTGTCTTGCCTTTTCCAATTCCTTACTGGCTTTTTTTACACATTCTTCCTGATCTGCTATCATATCATCCATAACATCCATGGCGTTTTCACACTCGGATATTTCCAGCAAATCAAGCTTTCCGTTTAAAGCCTCCAGATATATTTTATGATACTCATCTTTTCTGTTATGAAGAGCCGAAAGCTTATCTTCTTCGACATTTAGAGCATGTCTTGCATTGGCATATTCCTGTTTTGCAGCTTCCTCAAGTTTAAGCTTGATATCAAGAATATTTTGCATGCGGTATATAAATTTAGCCATTATACCTCCAAACAAATTGTAATAACTTTACTAAGCGTTTTCAATCGCTTAAGCATTATCAATCACTCAAATATTTCATTGAGCATATTAAGCTCATCATCAATCAAAAATTTAGAATCAACGTCCTGCATCAAAAACTGATTAACCTTATTTATCTTGGTAATAGCATAATCAATATCAGGATTCGAACCCGACCTGTATGCGCCGATATTAATCAGATCTTCGGCATCATTATATGTCGCAAGAACATTTTTTAATTTTCCCGCTGCAGCCTTATGCTCCTTTGTGGCAATTGCGCTCATGCAACGTGAAATACTCGCAAGTATATCAATAGCAGGATAATGATTTTTATGACCGAGTTTTCTGGAAAGTACTATATGTCCATCAAGGATACCTCTTGCCGTATCTGTAATAGGTTCGTTAAAATCATCACCGTCTACAAGGACTGTATAAAGACCGGTTATCGAACCCTTAAATGTATTACCTGCCCTTTCCAAAACCTTAGGAAGCTCCGAATAAACCGAAGGCGGATAACCTCTGGTAACCGGAGGCTCACCCGAAGCAAGTCCTATCTCCCTTTGAGCCATGGAAAAACGTGTAAGTGAGTCCATCATCAAAAGAACATCCTTACCCTGATCCCTGAAATATTCCGCTATTGCTGTTGCGGTTTTAGCCGCTTTATTACGAATAAGAGCCGGCTTATCAGAAGTCGCAATAACAAGCACAGACCTTTTTAAACCCTCTTCTCCAAGGTCACGCTCTATAAATTCTCCAACCTCTCTGCCTCGCTCTCCGATAAGAGCTATAACATTTATATCCGCCCTGGTATTTCTGGCAAACATACCAAGTAATGTACTTTTTCCAACACCACTACCTGCAAATATTCCGACTCTTTGTCCCTTTCCTATTGTCAAAAGTCCGTCAACAGCCTTTACTCCAAGTGGCAAAACCTCGGAAATAAGTTTTCTTTGCAAAGGATCAGGTGGAGAATTATCTATAGGATACTCTTCCTCGTATTCCAATGTGCTTCCATCCATAGGTCTGCCGATTCCATCAAGAACCTTTCCCAAAAGCTGCGGTCCGACCTTAACGGTAAGTACTTCGCCGGTATTTTTAACTATAGCTCCAAGTCCTATTCCGTCTACAACATCAAAAGGCATAAGCAAAACCTTGTTATCCCTGAAACCGACAACCTCTGCCATTACCTTATTGGTGCCATCCTTTGAAATTACCTCGCAAAGGTCATTAAGCTTACAAGGAGGGCCAAAGGATTCCATAGTAAGGCCAACGATTTTACTAACCTTACCAAAGCTCATTACATAATCTCTGTCAAGGAGATTATAATACTTCTGTATATTAAATTCATGTCTGAATTCTTCACTCATAACACATCTTCTCTTTTATATTATTTTAAAAACCCCGATTAAAAACCGGGGATTATATTTTTATTATACTAAGACAGCATTTTAAATGCAGTAATAAGATTCTGTATCTGAATATCCATCGATAAATTAATAATACCGTTATCGGTTTCTATGATACACTGACCTTTTTCAAGCTTGGGGTCAGCAAATACATCAATGGTAATATTGGGATTTGCTGCTCCCACAATTCTCTCACTGTTATCAGATACATAGGTATAGCTTTCTTCACAAACCTTAATCGTATATTTTGTTGTTGATTCAACATCATTCAATGCATTGTTTATCATATTAAGCATGACCGGCTTATAGTCATCTACAACAATTCCTGATATTTTCTTTATCAAATCACAGGTAAGATTAACCAGCTTTCTTTCGGCATCATCAAGATATGCCTCATTTTTGGCAAACATTCTCGCTTTAGCCTCTTCCTGCTCATTTTTTATATTGACAAGATATTCATCAGCCCTTTTCATAGCTTCCATATTGCCATCCTCAAGCCCATGCTCATAACCTTCCTTATAAGCATTTTCCTTGATAGCTTCAGCTTCCTGCCAAGCGTCTTCAACTATTTTATTGGCTTTTGATCTGGCATCATCCCTTAATTCCTTAGCCTTATCCATAGCATCATCCAACAGAGCCTGATTTTCAGGTGTTCTGTATTGTTCAGCAGTATCTCCCAAGGACTCTTGAGCAGCTTCCTGCTCCTTAGGGGCACCTCCGATAACTCTTGTATTGGCATCAATAATAAAAGGAGCTGCATCAGAACCCGCGAGATTAACAAAACCGGATTTATAAAGACTAGACAATTATCTCGTCACCTCCACCACGTGAAATAACGATTTCACCTGAATCCTCAAGCTTTCTGATGATATTAACAATCTTTTGCTGTGCATCTTCTACGTCCTTAAGACGTACAGGTCCCATAAATTCCATATCTTCCTTTATCATGGAAGCAAGACGTGATGAAAGGTTGTCGAAGATAACCTTCTGAACATCTTCATTTGCATTTTTAAGAGCAATAGCAAGCTCGTTATTGTCAACCTCACGAAGTACGGTCTGAATAGCCCTGTTATCAAGAGTAAGAATATCCTCGAATACAAACATTCTTCTTCTGATTTCATCCGCAAGCTCCGGATCTTCAACCTCAAGAGTTTCCATGATATGCTTTTCTGTACTTCTGTCTACAGTATTAAGTATATTAACAATAGATTCAACACCACCAACAATGGTATAATCCTGATTTACAAGCGAAGAAAGTTTCTTTTCAAGCACTGCCTCAACCTCTTTAATTACATCCGGGCTTGTTCTGTCCATAACCGCAATTCTCTTTGCTACATCAGCCTGTTTTTCAGGAGGAAGCGCACTGACAACCGCCGCAGATTGTGCAGGAGAAAGATATGCGAGTATAAGTGCTATAGTCTGAGGATGCTCATCCTGTATAAAGTTAAGAAGCTGTGAAGCATCTGCCTTTCTGACAAACTCAAACGGCCTAACCTGAAGAGACGCCGTAAGTTTACCGATAACAGTCTTGGCTCTGTCCTCTCCAAGTGCAGCATCAAGAAGCTGCTTGGCATAAGCTATACCACCCTCTGCGATATACTGCTGTGCAAGACAGATTTCATAGAATTCATCCATAACCATCTCTTTTACATCAGCAGGAACACTTCTTGTATTGGCAATTTCAAGGGTAAGCTGTTCTATCTCTTCATCTTTAAGATGTTTAAAAACCTGTGCTGAACGCTCCGGTCCAAGAGCTATAAGTAAAACGGCAGCTTTTTGAACGCCGGATATATCTTCTATTGATTTGACTGCCATTTATCATCACTCCCATTCATCATTTAACCAGTTTCTAAGTAACAATGCAACTGCCTCAGGATTTTCATCGACAAACTTCTCAATTTGACTCTTGGAAGCCGAGCTTTCACCAAACTCGATATCGTCAAGCGTCTGATTTTCTTTTGTGGTAGCAAGAAGCGTTTCAACAGAAAGCTCCGGCTCAGTTTCTACAACTTCCTCCGCCTTCATGCTTCTAAATACCACAAACAGAAGCAATAAACCGATTATAACCGCAAGCACTATTGAGAGAATACTTTGTACAGGAACCGATTTCTTTTCCTTAGGATAAAATATCGGAACCGTTCTTTCTATAACATATATATTAGCCTCTTTTATACCTGTACCCTTTGATAACAGCGATATTATCTCAGGCGGATTGAGGTTTTCGACCGGTTCAGAATTTGCCTGCTTATACTCTGAGAAAGTCATATCTTCAAGCAAGCCCTGTTCTTCGAGTTCTTCCTCATTATACACAGCATATTTTGTAAGATATAACGAAAGACTTGAATTGGCAAGATCAACACTTCCTACAGGTTCAACCGTTTTTGTTTCTGTACTGCTTGTAGCATAAGTTTCTTTTATAAGCGTAAGTGTCGACTCTGAGTTTGCTTCATCCAAAAGATTGTAATCTGTTATCTCTTCACCGTTAGCATCCGTACCGACTACGCCTCCGGTTCCATCAACATTTTCCGCAAGATAATAATAGTAAGTCTCTTTAGGACCTGTATCGTCGTCGGTATTTGTATAATATTTGATATTTTTTACTTCCTTATTGCTTATATTTATATCAAGGTTTGAAGAAACGGAAACATCATCATAAACTCCCGAGTTAACCATAAGATTCCAAAGTTTACTATTATAATATTCTTCAACCTGCTGCTCTACAAGAAGTGTTGATGTAAGTGCTGATGAACTGTTAGCTCCCGAAAACAAAAGTGAGCCCTGTTTATCAATAATTGTAATATTGTTTGTATCATCATTACCTACACATGTTCTGGCATACTCTGCTATACCCTGGACATTTTCAGCCTTAAAATTGCTGTTGGTTGTAATCATAATGCTAACAGACGTACTCTTTTCATTATTATAAATAGAGCTGTTTGTATCAGGCAAATCAATAGTTACAGATGCCGCAGACACACCTTCCATGCTCTTAATATCGGCTGCCATATCCGCCTCAAGCTTTATCTTAGCCTTAAGCTTTCTCTCAGAATCCGTTGTGCTGAAGCTGTTATTGAGAAGCCAGTCATTATCAACACTGCTGGCAGTTGCACTTATACCGTTTTGTCCCAATAAAAGTCTTGCTTCGGCGATCTGCTTCTCATCAACATCTATGCTTAAAGCATCGTCCGAAACCCTGTGAGTTATTCCGTTTTCCTGCAAAAGGGTCTCTGCCTCTGCGGTCTGTGCAGAGTTATCAAAGGTTGCAAGTCTTGTATATGAAGTTCTGTTAAGAATAGCAAAAAGAGCGACAAGAGTAATAATAACCGCTGCCACTACAGAAAAAAACAAAGCCTTCTGTCTTGCTGTATATCTGTTCCAAAATTCAACTATTCTTGCAGGCAGCTGCCTGAACCATTCTCTCATAAGTTCCTCCGAAAATTAATGCTATAACTGCATATTCATCAGTTCTTTGTATGCAGATACAACAGCATTTGTAACACGAACAGTATATTGAAGTGAAATATTGGCCTTTCTTTGAGCCAAAGCCAAATCATGTATACTGTCTGTATATCCAAGGGCAAAGCTCATCTCCTCTGCCTCCGCTTTTTTCTGATATGAATCTGCTTCCTTATACATATCAACAGCAGCTGAAAGGATACTATCAAAAGAAGTTTTTGTACTGTCTGATGAAACCTTGTATCCATCATGTATACTGTTTACGTTAAAATCATTTCCATATAATTCAACCGGCGTTATAGACATATGTATCAACCTCCATCATATTACTATCCAAAAAGCTCCATGCCCTTTTCGGCAATTGACTTTGCAGCGTTAAATGAGGTTATATTGGCCTCATATGCACGGCTTGCATCTATAAGGTTAGTCATTTCGGTTACTGTATCAACATTTGGATACTCTACATATCCATCCTCATTAGCATCCGGATTATCAGGCTCATATACGAGTCTTAAATCAGACGGATCCTCAACTATATGAGTTACCTTAACACCGTTTGGCTGATAGTTTGTCATATATCCATTTAAGATATTGTCAAAGGATGTTGTAGCTTTTTCCTCAAAATATACTGTCTTTCTTCTGTATGCAGTTCCATCCTCGGTTCTTGTGGTACTTGCATTGGCAATATTTTGAGAAATAACATCCATTCTAAGCTGCTGTGCGGTCATGCCTGTAGCAGCAACATTCATTGAAGAAAAAACACTCATTTATTATACCTCCTATGATGACGATGAAGAAAGCACTGTTTGATATCTTGAAAACTCCTGATTCATCTGGTCAATCAAAAGCTGATACCTGATTGTATTCTCAGCAAGATATGCCTCTTCAGTACTAATATCTACATTGTTTCCGTCTATCCTGTAAGACAGATTGGAGTTATCGGTAAATACCTGCGGATCTAATACGGATAAATCTTTATTTGCCATATTGACACTTTGATTAAGAGTCCTTCCTCCGGCCAGCTCAGCCTGAAGAACTGTTTCAAAGTCGATGTCCTTTCTCTTATAATTAGGCGTGGAAACATTGGCAATATTGTTGGAAATAAGTTCATTTCTCATATTTGCCGCATCTGCCGCCTTATCAAGAATATTGATATAATTGTAGATGTCCGTATTAATCATTTTATTTACCTTTCTCTTATCATAGGATAAGTCACAAAACCCTCATGAGCAAAACAAACCAAATAAAGAACAAAAAGGATTTATGAGAACACTCACAAATCCTTTTGTCATATACTTCGAAAGTCCGTTTCCGCAGCATGTATCAATGAAAAATATTGTATTTTGTGCCCACTCACACTATATACTACCATATAATGTGTTTTTCATCAACAAAAAATATCAATTTATGACGAAATATTTTCTGTCTGTGGCTTAGACCATGACATATAGTCACATTCAGGGTTGTTGACACAGCCATAGTATCTTCTACCCTTTCTCGTCTTCTTAATAACTATATCGGCATTACACTTCGGACATTTAACACCGGTTTTCTCAAAATAAGGCTTGGTATTTTTACATTCAGGAAAGCCCGGACATGCTAAAAACTTTCCGTGTGAACCGTATTTTATTACCATCATTCTGCCACAAAGCTCGCACTCCGTATCAGATACCTCATCTTCAATCTTTATATGTTCAAGCTCCTTTTGAGCATTATCTATGGATTCCTTTAAATCCGGATAGAAGTTTCTTACAACCACCTTCCAACCTATATTTCCTGCTTCGATATCATCCAAAAGAGATTCAATATTAGCTGTAAAGCTTGTATCGACTATTTCCGGAAAAGCAATATTCATTATTTCATTTACTGCCTCTCCAAGTTCTGTCATATAAAGATTCTTACTTTCTTTAACTATATATCTTCTATTTAGAAGTGTTGAAATGGTAGGTGCATAGGTTGACGGTCTTCCGATGCCAAGCTCCTCCATGGTTCTAACCAATAAGCTTTCTGTATAATGTGCAGGAGGCTGTGTAAAATGCTGTTTTTCCTCAAGTGATTCTACAGTAAGCACATCCTTTTCTTTTATATTGCTTAGCTTTGAGTTTTCCTTTTCCTCATCTTCAGGTTTATATACAGCTAAAAAGCCTTCAAATTTCACCTTTGTTGAAGATGCCTTAAATTTATAATCACCCTTTTTGGTATCTGCCTTTAAAGTCACTGTATTGGTTTCATATACAGCATCACTCATACGGCTTGCCAAAAATCTGTTATATATAAGCTGATATAACCTGAACTGCTCTCTTGAAAGCTGTTCCTTTAAAAGCACCGGTGTAAGACTTACATCTGTAGGTCTTATCGCCTCATGCGCATCCTGAATCTTCTTGTCAGATTTAACAGTCTTATTTTTACCGACATAGTTCGCACCGAACTTATCTTCAATATAGCTTCTTGCAGCACTATCCGCTTCATCGGATATTCTTGTCGAATCAGTTCTAAGATATGTTATAAGACCTATCGAGCCTCTGCCCTTAACCTCCACGCCTTCATATAACTGCTGGGCAATTCTCATAGTCTTGCTGGTTGAAAAATTAAGTTTTGTACCGGCATCCTGTTGAAGAGTACTGGTTGTAAAAGGAAGCGGTGACTTTTTGGTTTTTTCGCTCTTCTTTATGCTTTCAACAAGCATCTTCTTACCGTTTGCTGCAGTCATAACCTTATCAAGGTCTTCTTTAGACATCTTTTCATCTGTAAAATGAAATTCAACTGGTTTTAAATTCTTGCCTGTTATTACATTTGCATTTAAGCTCCAATACTCCTGTGGAACAAATGCATTTATTTCATTTTCCCTGTCACAAACCAATTTCAACGCTGCCGACTGAACTCTTCCGGCAGAAAGTCCCCTCTTTATCTTTTCCCAAAGGAGAGGACTTATAGAGTATCCAACCACACGGTCAAGAACTCTTCTCGCCTGCTGGGCATCCACAAGATCCATATCTATATCTCTTGCATGCTTAATAGAATCCTTTACCGCATTTTTTGTAATCTCATTAAATGTAATCCTCTTATATTTCTTTTTATCAAGTTTTAATGCAATTGACAAGTGGTAAGATATGGCTTCTCCTTCACGGTCAGGGTCAGTTGCGAGATAAACCTTATCGGCTTTCTTAACTTCCTTTCTTAATTCCGATAAAAGATCCCCCTTGCCTCTTATGGTAATATACTTCGGCTCATAATCATTATCAAAATCTATACCCATCTGACTTTTAGGTAAATCTCTGACATGACCGTTTGAAGCAATAACTTCATAATTTGAACCGAGAAATTTTTTAATTGTTTTTGCCTTGGCAGGTGACTCAACGATAACGAGATTTTTAGCCATTTTTATGCTCCTTATTTTAAACTGAAATAATATAATACCCCTTAAGAGGCTGTTTTATCAGTCCCTTTTCCTCCATATTATAAAGCAAGCTTATAGTGTCACTGACACTCATCCTTAGTTTGTCAATTATGTCATCAATATACGTAGGTTCTAAACTCAAACAACTATACAACATTTTTTCGGCAGGCGCAAGAGAATTTTTATTTAACGCTTCTATATCATCCTTAAATTCATCCGCCAAATCTATATTATCATTATGCAATTCATTATTACCTGTTTTTAATTCTTTATTTTCATTTTTATACTTTTCTTCCGGCACTATACCATTTAAATCTTCGATGATATCCTTTGGTGTAACAACACACATAGCACCCTGACGTATAAGATTGTTCGTTCCCTCACTGTTTTTATCCGTTATCCTTCCGGGTATAGCATAAACCTGCTTTCCCTGTTCAAGTGCCAGATCTGCAGTTATAAGAGAACCGCTCTTCTTTCTTGCCTCCACCACCAAAAGTCCATCGGAAAGTCCGCTGATTATACGATTTCTGATTGGAAAATATCCGGGGTTCGGGATAACTCCCGGACCATACTCAGATACAACCGCTCCATTTTTATACATTTCAAAAAAGAGCTCTGCATTTTCCCTGGGATATATAACATCTATTCCGCATCCCAAAACTCCGACTGTATATCCACCGGTATAAAGTGCACCTCTGTGAGACATCCCATCTATCCCAAGTGCAAGTCCGCTTATTATATTTATACCCTCCCTTGCCAATTCTCTTCCGAAAAGTTGAGCCAGTTCTCTTCCGTATACGCTTGCATTCCTTGCACCAACAACACCTATATTCATATTATATATATTTAGTTTTTTACTTAATATACCTTTGACATATAAAATATCCGGTGGATCAAACATATTTAAAAGCTTGACAGGATAATCTCTCGCACCCGGATAGACTATACCTATCTTCTTTTCTTTAAGTTCTTCATAAAGTTCATGTGCATAGCTCATATTATGTGAAGCTGTTATTTGAGCCGCTTTATCGGCTCCAACAATTTCTTCTAAAAGATTGGATGATGCCGAGAGAATGTTTTCAATACTCCCAAACCTTGCCATAAGCTTTCTTCTTAAAATAGCTCCGATTCCTTCAATATTATTAAACCAGAGATTTAAAATATCTCTTTCCTTATTTATTTCTTCCAAATCAATTCCCCCCCCTTTTTTATGTAACAGATATGTGACAGTCACACATTCACAACACTATGATATAGTGAATATCTGCCTTTTCACATAAGTCCTGTATTATCTGACTGTTATACCCACATGATTATGATAAAAGAGTGCTTCCTTTAAATGTTTTACTTCTATTTTGTCCTTTTTATCCATATCTGCTATAGTGCGGGAAAGCCTTAATATTCTGTTAATACCCCTTGCCGAGATATCCTTATTGGATATGCTTTGCTTCAGATAATCCTCCACTTCATTTTCTAAAATAATATACTTTTTAATAAGCTTTCCATCCAATTCCGAGTTCAAGCTTATATTTTCATCTATATATCTTTTATTCTGGATTTCTCTCGTTTCAACTACTCTTTGTCTTATAGCTTCAGAGCTTTCCTCATCATGATCAGAAAATATATCCTCAAACTGTACCGGTTTTACAACCATATTTATATCGATTCTGTCAAGCAAAGGTCCGCTTATCTTCTGTTGATATTTTTTTATCTGAAAGGGCGTACAGGTACATTTATTTAAATTGGGATAATTACCGCATGGACACGGATTCATGGCAGCCACTAACATAAAATCAGCCGGAAACACATAAGATGCCTGAACCCTTGAAACTATAATTTTCTTATCCTCAAGCGGCTGCCTTAACACCTCGAGAACATTCTTATTAAATTCAGGAAGCTCATCCAAAAACAAGATACCGTTATGGGATAATGTAACCTCTCCCGGCTTTGGTACGGTGCCACCTCCAATAAGTGCATGATTTGAAATTGTATGATGAGGTGCGCGAAACGGTCTCTCCCTTATAAGCCTTCCTTTTTTATCAAGAAGTCCGCTTATGCTGTATATTTTAGTTACTTCAACGCTTTCTTCAAATGAAAGTCCCGGCATTATAGTAGGAAGTCTCTTTGCGAGCATAGATTTTCCTGCCCCTGCAGCACCTGTCATAAGAACATTATGGAAACCCGAAACGGCTATTTCGAGTCCCCTTTTAAGCACCGGCTGTCCTTTAATCTCTGAAAAATCGCATTTATAATCCGGCAGCCCAAAGTCAGCTTCAATTTCAACATTTTCATAAGGACAAAGCTCTATATCTCCTTGAATAAAATCAATAGCCTCAACCAAGGATTTTACGCCATAAACCTTCATACCTCCTATAAGACCTGCTTCCGCAACATTTTGAACGGGTATAATACATGTGGTTATACCGTTTTCAAAGGCATGATAAACCATAGGCAGTACACCGTTTACTGCCATAATACTTCCGTCGAGACTTAACTCACCGATTATTATGGTTTTCTCCAAATCAATCACGGGGATAATTCCCATAGACAGCACTATAGATATGGCAATCGGCAGATCAAATCCCGAACCATATTTTCTGATATCCGCAGGGGATAAATTGATAGTTATGCGCTTAGGCGGCAGATAATAGCCCGAATTTTTAAGCGCAGTTCTTACTCTTTCGCCGGCCTCCTTAACTGAAGAGGACAGATAACCGACGAGATTAAGCATAGGCAGACCATCATTGATATCTGCCTCAACTCCAATCAAAGCACCGTCTATACCGATTACGGTGCCTCCTGTAACCTTACTAAACATATTATATTTCTCCTATTCTACCTCTCCGGAGCAGACCAGGATATATAATATAATAATATTATTTTAATTTATTATTTTATAACATCTGACTTTATATAAATCAACTATAAAATAGTTACTTTTTATGTTTTTTCTTGGATTTCTTTCTTACACTATATCCAAACTTACCTATGTTTTCTCCAAGTGTGTAATACCTGCCGTGTGAATACGCAATCAAATCGGCTTTTTCCAAATCGAAGCCGCCTTTTTCGTCCATATATTTATCATCAACATCAACCGAGACGACCTCGGCAAGAAACATATCATGCGAACCAAGAGGAATCACCTGCCTGACAACACATTCTATATTGACAGGACTTTCTTCTATAATCGGTGCACTAACCTTATTGGCAGTACCTTTGGTAAGCTTCATCTCCTTAAACTTATCAACATCCCTGCCGGATTTAACTCCACAATAATCCATGGCACGCGTAAGCTTTTTTGTAACCAGATTGATTACGAATTCTTTATGCTTCATAAGAAGCTCATGAGAATATCTGGATTTTCTTACTGAAACAGAAACCATCGCAGGATCCGAATTAACGGTTCCCGCCCAGGCAATCGTTATAATATTATTTACATCCTTATCACCGACCGTAACCATAACAGCCGGAACCGGATAAAGCATATTGCCCGGTTTCCAGATTTTACGAGACATTTTATCCTCCAAAAGATATGTATATTATTATTCAAGCATATTACGTATTTCCTGCATCTTATAATCCATAGCCGTAACCATATCGGCACATTTTTTAAGCTCCTGTGCTATGATTTCAGGATGCTTTAAATTGTCCTTTTTATACTTTAGCTTATGGTCAAGACTTGCCCAGAAATCCATGGCAATTGTTCTAAACTGTACCTCAACCTTCATATATTTTTTCTGATTTGATAAAAATATAGGAACCTCAACTATAAGGTGAAGGCTTCTGTAACCGTTTGGCTTAGGATTTCTTATGTAATCCTTAACCTGAACAACATTGATATCGTCCTGCTTTGATAAAAGCTCCGAGACAGTATATATATCCTCAGGAAATGAACAAATAACTCTTATACCTGCGATATCAGTCAGATTATTTTCGATATTTTCAATCGTAATATCCAGATTCTTCTTTTTCATCTTTTCTATTATACTTATAGGCTTCTTAATTCTGCATTTAATGGACTCAAAAGGATTTCTGTTATGCTGAAGGGCAAATTCAGAATTTAAAACCTTTAATTTGGTTTCTATCTCCATCAATGCACACTCATAGTACATCATAAGTATAATAAATGGCTGCATGTCTTTTAAGATTGCCTCCGGATTATCCGAATTCATCAAAAGCTCCATGCTCATATCATCTGTAGCCATACTCATTGTAACCACCTCACGTCATAAATCATACATAAAATATGTAAATCAATCTCTGCACCTGAACAGCAAAATGTAAGCACTAAGCAAAAGAACAAGTACAATAATAAATTCACAAAACCCACTTATAAAATAAGATATCAAAATACCAATCGCCATAAACAGCATGGCATATCCAATTAAAGCTCGCATATAAGACATCACTTTTTTACACTTATATAAAGTATATGCCCTATGCTTTGATTAAAGAATTAAATTATATCAATTCTTCATTTCCGAGATTATCTACAGCTTCAGCTACTGCTGCTTCTTCCTCAGGACTCTTCTTTTTTACCAGATTGGAAACTCTGTCAATAACCTCCGGAACAGCATCAAAGATTTTTCCTACAGTACTCTCACTCTTAGCGGTTACAATCTTTGCATATCCATTCTGAATAACCAATACTGCCGAAGGTGACATCTTTCCACCCATACCTCCTGCTGCGGAATTGCTGCCCTTTTCCTTTTTTGCAAAGGCTCCTGCTGCCACACCAAAGTTTACATCCACAAGCGGAAGTATAATTGTATCTCCTATCTTTGTAGGCTCTCCAACAACTGTTTTTGTTGAAAGAAAAGAATCCATTCCGTTAAACAATGAAGCAACTGTCTGATTAAAATTATTATCCATTTTTTATCTCCTCCTGAAAACCATTATATTTTCCTAGCCATCTTAATTGTCTGCCATATATATCTTTTAAGAACTATTCTTGCAATATATCCAAGTATAATTCTGCCTTTTAAAACAACATTTCCTTCTATAACCTTTTCACGAAAATCCGGTTCTAATGAAAAGCCCTTTTGATATACAAAAGGCAGCAAGCTTAGATATCCTGTAACCTGACCTGTCGTGCACGGTTCATCAAAGCCGTATCTTATATGTCCCTTTATCTTCTTAGGTGCGATATGCTTTAGGATGCTTATTAAATATTTTCCAAGATATTCCCTTGTTCTTACGGTACATTTCATATCCCAGAATTTTTTAAAACGGTTTACCTTCTTTTCAATGTCTTCTTTCTTGTCCTTTAATTGATTAACCTTCTTTTCAAGCTTTTGATAAAGTGTTTCCTTTATCTCATCTTCAGATTTATCCGAAAGCTCACCAACCTCTTCCGAAAGTCTCTTTGCTTTTTCGATAAATCTCTTTATTCGGCCTGATAATTTCTTTTCATCCTCATCAAGAGTATCTTCATCGGTCCAAAGATCGTACTCACCAATATCGGCTTCACCATCAACTGCTTCTATAGGATTTGAAACTTCTATAGCTTTGTCTTCCGCCAAAGTATTTTCTGCTTCAGTCTCATTTAAAGCATTTGCAGCATCTGTATCTGATACATCCACCGGCTCATCCGCTTTATTTTTTTTCTTCTTTTCCTTTTTAGGTTTGGACTTCTTTTCCTTATGACCTTCTCCTTCCTTATTGCCAAGTCCTATCTTAATCCCGACTATTCTAAGAAAGGTATCCAGTTTTTTTTCATTTTTTTCAAAGATAACATTGACACTTACAATTAAAAACCGGACCTTTGCCGTGACAGATATATCATCTCCTATATCCGCCGCCACCTTATACCTTACCGGTGCAAATAAAACCAAAAGTAAAATCAAAAGTATAAGTCCGAGCACAACTGCAAGTATTATCAATATTATTTTTAAAATAACCCATAATACATGTAGCATATTTAATACCTATATTCCAAAAAATTTTCTTACATCAAAGCCTGTGTCCGTATCATACATATCCTGCACGATATCCCTCACGACTTCATTTGCATCACTCTTGCTTTTAGCAATACCCAGTATGCAAATCTCGTCACTTGCCTTTTTATAAAACTTACTGAACAAATGCTTATATTCATATATATCCATAATTCCGTCTGTTATCAAAGGCAATGTAACCACATATACATTATCAACCTTGCGCTTATGACGGATTTTCTTAACTATTTTATCTTTTTTCCTGCCCTTAAAGCCTTGTACGTAAGGAGCATCTACTACCTTCATAAAACCACCCTTGGTACTAATATTCTTCTTCTATCATTTCACTGATAAGCTTATTACATGCAGTAAGCTCACTCATATCCTTACAGCCTGAAAGTGTATAATCAAAATAATCCTTTATCTCCTGCTTTGAATTAAGGAATATAGGCATGGCTGCAAGTATCTTACACATAATGCTTCTTATAACCATTCTTTCACAATCATTAAATAAAGTCATAAAGTCATTAATAAGCTTGTCCTTTGTTTCATTGTAATATGCATCATCAACCATATCGCTTTCACTTCTAAGTGATTTTTCAACATCTATAAATAAACTGGTCGATAAAAGTCTGCTGATTTTATCAAGCACATCAAAGTTTTCGGAAAGACCGTATTTACTTATATCATCGCTCTTGCCTACATAGATATCATCAAAGGAAGCCTCTAGCGGCATGATACTTTCAGTAACATCCTCCTGTGCACCTTCCATACTGATAAAGCTATCCATAAGTGTTTCTGAAAGAGTCTCAAAATCATCACTTTTTAAAACACTCTCAACAATATTTAAAGCAGCCTTGTAAGCAGGAAGCTTTCCGTTTGCACCGGCGGCATCTTCCATTGTAAGAAGTATGGTATATATATCATTTGCTATTTCCTGCATAAGTATATAATTTGATGCCTCTTCATTAATGATAGCTGCTGCATCATTAAGCCTATCGTTTAATGTATCAAACTCTGCCTCTGTAAGCTCTTTATAATTTGCTGCAGACAAATCCGTATATACATGATAAAGGAACGGATACTCTGTCTCGAAGCCCTTTGGTTTTGATATAAGCGATGAGGTTCTTAACATATCACAAAACTCGTCTAAGGAAGACTTTTCTCCACCCTTATATAAAGCAAGAGTATTTGAAACAACATCACAGAACTTACTCTTGGTCATCCTCACTGGGAGCTGTGCCATAAGAAGCTGAAGCTTGCTGTTTATAACCATCTTATCCGACTCATTAAATACATAGCTGTACATCTTATCAGAAAGAAGTGCTATATCAACCTCTTCCACCTTATCCTTAACCTTGGCTTCTATACGATTTAATATGTACTCATAAATCTCATAACCATCCGTATATGAAGTAAGTATCTTCATCTTATACTCGATATTATTCCTAATCTGCTTAACTGCAGTAACCGCCTCTTCATCAACCGGTTTCTTATCAATAATATTGTCCTTTACAAGTCTTGTTAAAATATCGAAATATTTACACACATCAGAATTCTTATCTGTCATTTCAGATATTATTTCCTTCATGGTATAGTAATTCATACTCATTTTAACTATTGCATAATAGTTGTATTTTTCAAAAAGAAGCTTTGAATACTCTTTAATATTATTTTCTATGTTGATTCCGCTTTTTATCTCACCGATAAGTTTTTTTACGCTGCTCATTTTATATTTTATCTCCTAATATTATTCTGGTGCTTAAGTAGCTTTCCGAAACATATCCATTTATATGCAAAATTATTTAACATGTTCATGTGTATATATGTGTTCGCTGCAGTATTCATAATTACCGTTACATTTTGTACAGAATCTGAATACCAAATCCTCACCGTCATTTTCTGTCTTGCCGCAGATAGCACATTTATGTCTTGTTATGCCCTCAGGCATCTGTTTATCATCATTATTCTGTTTTCTTTTAAGATAATCGCTCATATTGTAGACATTATCTTTATTTTTTCTTTCAAAAAACGGCGAACCGGAAGATTTTTTCTTTTTATTATTTCCATAATTTTGATAGGAGTACCTTGTGTTTCTGCCATAGCTGTACTTCTTAAGCACATTATAAAATATAAAGAAATTGGCAACCGCAACCACAAGTAAGGCTCTAAATGTAATAATCGGTGTACTGAAATACTCATATAGCAAAAGTGCAAAATCTATACATGCAATATACTTTGCCTTAAGTGGGAAAAGAAACATGAAAAATACCGTGCTTTCCGAATACGCCATGGCAAAAGCAAAAAATACACATACAGGAATCGTATAATTTACATAAAATCCTCCGAATTGAGTATCAGCAGCATATAAGGTTCCCCTTGTCAAATATAAAAATCCGCTTACAACAAGAACAGTAATAAGGTTAAGCAGCATACTGCCGATGGTATAGAGATTATACATAAATGTACCCATACCTCTTTGTGCTGATGAGCCTATAAAATAAAGACATACCAAGGACAAAATCGTCCACTCATCAAAAGATGAAGGTGCGGTAAATATCCATGTCACAAGTCTCCAATATTCATGTCCGTAAAATATATCATAAGGGGATAAATAAATCTTTACATAGATATCAGGTGCTGCCACCGAGAAAATGTAATTAAATGCAAATAGTAAGGTTAAAATCAGAGGAAGATTCCTTATGGAATATTTTCCAAATTTCTTTTCAAGCTTTTCTAAAAATTTCATATCATTCAGTCCTTGTTTATATTCTTTCACCTGATTCAAATAAATCAAATCAGCGTATATGCATGATAAAAATCTTACATCAATGCATATACGCTTATTATATCCTAAAACTATCTAAAAAACAACTTAAAACTGGGATGCATTATTATTGGCAAATACAGGTAATTATTCTTTGCTAATCAGACCCCTGTCCTCTTTCTGTCGGCGGAATTCTTATAATCGTTCCAAGAGGAATACGCATATCAAGGAGTTCTTTATTATACTCCATAAGTCTTCCTACATCAGTGGAAAGCTCATCCGTTATACTTCTTAAGGTTTCTCCCGTTCTTGCTGTAAAGTATCTGCGTTCCTCCTCTTCCTCATAGATCTCGGTCGGTACACATATCTCATCTCCCGGCCTTAAATTATACACATTTACGTACGGATTTTCCTTTAAGACATCAACAAGCCTTACGCCGTAAAGCTTTGATATCTTATATAGCGTATCTCCTGCCACAACCTTGTGGATGGTTCCCTTACATTCCTTTTCCATATTTTTCCCCTTTTTGATTATTCTATGCCGTTAATTCATAAATGTGGCAAAAAATTAATAAAATTAAAGTAATTTCATAGAAATTTCATGTTTTTAACTGTTGTATTTTGTCGTTTCTTCCATTATAATTATTTTTTGACACTTAGTAATTTTTCAATATAAGGAGGCAGGCTGAAAGCCGTTTTTACTATGAACAGATTAGGTATAGATATTGGTTCAACCACCGTTAAGGTTGCAATTATAGATGAGGAGCACAATATATTATTTTCCGAATACAAAAGACACTTTGCCAACATCAAGGAAACTCTTAAGGAATTACTTGCTAACGCAAAGGAAAAGCTTGGAGATTTAAATGTCGCTCCAACCATAACCGGTTCCGGCGGTCTTGCACTTGCCAATGTTATCGGAGTTCCTTTTGAGCAGGAGGTTATCTGTGTAACCGATGCCTTAAAGGACTATGCTCCACAGACAGATGTAGCCATAGAGCTTGGCGGTGAGGATGCTAAGATTATATATTTTACAAATGGTGTTGAGCAGCGTATGAATGGTGTATGCGCAGGCGGTACCGGTTCCTTTATCGACCAGATGGCATCCCTTCTTCAGACAGATGCCATGGGACTCAATACATATGCCAAGGACTATGATACCATCTATCCTATCGCTGCAAGATGCGGTGTATTTGCAAAAACCGATATTCAGCCTCTTATAAACGAAGGTGCTACAAAGCCAAACCTTGCAGCATCTATATTTCAGGCAGTTGTCAATCAGACCATAAGCGGTCTTGCCTGCGGTAAACCGATAAAAGGTAATGTTGCATTTTTAGGCGGTCCTCTTCACTTTCTGGATCAGCTTAAGGAAGCTTTTATAAGAACTCTTAACCTAACTGAGGACAGTGTAATAGCACCTTCACACTCACATCTTTTTGCCGCTGTCGGTGCTGCACTTCAAGCTAAGGAAGATATCAACTTCAATATAAGTGATTTAAGCGCAAAGCTTACAGATGATTTAAAATTCTCAGTTGACGTAGACAGACTTCCACCTTTATTTGCTTCAGATGAAGATTATGCTGACTTCATTAAAAAGCAATCCAAGTACCATGTCAAAAGAGCTGATCTTGCAACATACAAAGGCAAAGCTTTCCTTGGTGTGGATGCAGGTTCAACGACCACAAAGGTTGCTTTGGTCAGTGAAGACGGTTCTTTATTATATGACTTTTACAGCAGCAATAACGGAAGTCCTTTAAAAACCACCATACGTGCATTAAAGGATATATTTACCAAGCTTCCCGATGGAGTGGAAATTGCATCCGCATGCTCTACCGGATACGGAGAGGCTTTGATTAAATCTGCTCTTATGCTTGATCACGGTGAGGTTGAAACAATAGCTCACTATACTGCTGCTGCATTCTTTGATCCTGATGTAGACTGTATCCTTGATATAGGCGGTCAGGATATGAAATGTATAAAGATTAAAAACGAAGTAGTCGACAATGTAATGCTTAACGAAGCATGTTCATCCGGCTGCGGTTCATTTATAGAAACCTTCGCAAAGTCACTTAATTATGACATCAAGGACTTTGCTAAAATCGCATTATTTGCTGAGCATCCTATAGACCTTGGGTCAAGATGTACCGTATTTATGAATTCCAAGGTTAAGCAGGCTCAAAAGGAAGGTGCATCTGTGGCAGATATATCTGCAGGTCTTGCTTATTCCGTTATAAAAAATGCATTGCTTAAGGTTATTAAGCTTACTGACCCAAAATCACTGGGTAAAAATATAGTTGTCCAGGGCGGAACCTTTTATAATGATGCCGTTTTAAGAAGCTTTGAGCTTATATCAGGTCGTGAAGCTATACGTCCGGATATAGCAGGTATTATGGGTGCCTTCGGTGCTGCTCTTATCGCAAGGGACAGATACGAAGAAGGCGCTAAAACAACAATGCTCTCACGTGAGGATATAGAAAACCTTACTTATGAAACAAGTATGGCAAGATGTAAGGGATGTACCAATAATTGTCTTCTTACTATCAATAAATTCTCAGGCGGAAGACGTTTTATCTCCGGTAACAGATGTGAAAAGGGACTCGGCTTAAAGAAAAATGCAAACAATGTTCCTAACTTATTTGAATATAAATTTAACAGATTATTCCAGTATGAGCCTCTTTCCGAAGCAGAGGCATCACGTGGAGTTATAGGTGTTCCGAGAGTTCTTAATATGTACGAGAACTATCCGTTCTGGTTTACATTTTTAACAAAGCTCGGATACAGAGTTGTGCTCTCTCCAAAGTCCTCCCGTGATATCTATACATTGGGTATAGAGTCCATACCGAGTGAATCCGAGTGTTATCCGGCTAAGATAGCACATGGTCATGTGATGTGGTTATTAAAGCAGGGAATAAAGACAATTTTCTATCCTTGTATCCCATATGAGCGTAATGAAACTCCGGATGCAAACAACCACTACAACTGTCCTATCGTTACTTCCTATGCTGAAAATATCAAGAACAATATGGAGGAATTAAGCGATCCGGATACAACCTACATAAGACCTTTCCTTTCCCTTGATAACAAGCAGGCTCTTAAGGAACGTCTTATGCGTGAATTTAAAAAATATACAGATGTAACCATGCAGGAAATATCAGATGCAGTTGATGCAGCCTTTATAGAGGCAGATGCTGTAAAGGCGGATATCAAAAACAAAGGTGACGAAACCATCAAGTACCTTGAAGAAAATGACAAAATCGGTATCGTACTTGCAGGTCGTCCATATCATATAGACCCTGAAATCAATCATGGTCTTCCTGAACTTATCAATTCATTTGATATAGCCGTACTTACAGAGGATTCGGTTGCTCATTTGGGTGAAGTAGAAAGACCTCTTATCGTTTCTGACCAGTGGATGTACCACTCACGTCTTTATAAGGCAGCCAACTACGTTAAGACCAGCAAGAATCTCGAGCTTATCCAGCTTAATTCCTTTGGATGCGGTCTTGATGCCGTAACAACCGACTGTGTAAATGATATACTTACCAATTCAGGAAAAATATATACCGTACTAAAGATAGATGAGGTAAGCAACTTAGGTGCTGCCAGAATACGTATACGTTCATTAATTAGTGCTGTAAATGTAAGACGCAAGCGTCACTTCGTACCTTGTCCTGTATCAAGCGCTATCAACAGAGTTGAATTTACTCAGGATATGAAGGACTATACCGTTTTGGTTCCTCAGATGTCACCTATACATTTCAACATACTTGAACCGGCATTTAGTCAGATGGGACTCAATATAGTAATGCTTCCGGATGCAAACAAAGAGGTTGTTGACACCGGACTTAAATATGTAAATAACGATGCCTGCTACCCTTCACTCATAGTTGTAGGTCAGCTCATGCATGCAATCAATTCCGGTAAGTATGATGTCAACAAGCTTGCTGTTGTTATGACTCAGACAGGCGGCGGCTGCCGTGCAACCAACTATGTAGGCTTTATCAGACGTGCCCTCGCAAAGGCAGGCTACGGACAGATCCCTGTTATAGCATTAAGTGTTCAGGGCTTCGAGCAAAATTCAGGTTTTAAATTTACCATTAAAACCGTTAAGCTCGCATTACAGGCAATTATATACGGCGATCTGTTTATGAGAGTCTTATACAGAACAAGACCTTATGAAAAGGTTAAAGGTTCTGCCGATAAGCTTCACAAGAAATGGGAAAAGATTTGTATAAAGAGTATTAAAGACGGAGGGCGTGGATATAAAAAGATTATCAAAGGCATCATTCATGACTTTGACAATCTCCCACTCAATGAAGAGGAAAGACGTCCACGTGTAGGTATAGTAGGAGAAATTCTTGTTAAATTCCTTCCATCTGCCAACAACCATCTGGTTGAGCTTCTTGAATCAGAAGGTGCCGAAGCAGTTATGCCGGATTTACTTGATTTCTTCATGTACTGCTTCTATAACAACAATTACAAATACGAATTTTTAGGCAAATCCAAGAGTTCAGCCAACAAAGCTAACCTTGGTATATGGGCACTCGAGGTTCTTCGTAAGCCTCTTCGTGATGAACTCAAAAAGAGTAATCGTTTTGAACCACCTGTTCATATAACCAAGCTCGCCGATTATGCAAGACCTATCGTCTCCATCGGCAACCAGACCGGTGAAGGCTGGTTCTTAACAGGTGAAATGGTTGAGCTTATAAAGAGCGGTGCCGGCAACATAGTCTGCTGTCAACCATTTGCATGTCTCCCTAACCACATAGTCGGCAAGGGCGTAATCAAAGAATTAAGAAAATCATACCCTGAAGCCAACATAGTTGCAATCGACTACGATCCGGGAGCTTCCGAAGTAAATCAGGTCAACCGTATCAAGCTCATGCTTGCAACCGCCCGCAAAAACATGCAGGACACCAGCGAAGAAGCTGTATAACCCCCTCTCCCACGCTAAACTTCGGTTTCCCGCAGTAGGACCGGTATAAAAGCTCCTACCAACAGGAAATGCCATTTAGGCTTTTAAAACAGAAAAGAAAAAAAATAGGCTGTTACAACACACCATCGATTTGTTAAATCAGAGCACTCATACTTTCGATATTCGCACGAAACCGAAAACTCGCTACGCTCAGACAGTTCGGTTTCTGAGCGAATCTCTTCAAGTATTCGTTGCTGATTTTACACAAATCGGGCGAAAAGTTGTAACAGCCTATCTTTTTTCTTTTTCTGTCATATTTAGTTTTTAAGAACATTTCCTGTTGACAGAAGCTTTCATACCGGTAGCTTAAAACCGCGCTAAATAGCGCGGTTTTAAGCTGTGGGTAATGAATCTGAATCGGAAAGAATCTCCTTATTGCATCATTTTATTTTAATTTAAGCATATCGCATATGTCCAATAAATGATTTTCTTTGGAGTAAACGCTCTATAGCGAGTACCCTTTGAATGATATGCCGCCGTTTCCGGCGGCTGTTTTTTTATTTTTTCTTCTTGCATTCTTCCGGTAATGAATCT
>CACWQH010000012.1 GCA_902762955.1 uncultured Lachnospiraceae bacterium | reverse complement strand
GGAAATGTGTGCGACTTTTATTTTAGAGTTTATAACAAGATTATTAAAGACATTAAGGTGCCTTTCAAAATGGTTGGCGGCGAACGTGTTGATGATACACCGGTACACAAGGCACTTCGTGAGGCTTTGGCAAACTGCCTGATTAATGCAGATTATCACGGCTTGCGTGGTGTTGTTATCCGTAAGGAACCGGACAAGCTGGTTTTAGCAAATCCGGGTTATGTCAGAACGGGTAAAAAGCAGATGCGTCTTGGTGGAGAATCCGATCCCCGAAACAAGGCTCTTATGAAAATGTTTAATCTCATCAATATCGGTGAACGTGCTGGAAGTGGTGTGCCGAATATTTTTAATGTTTGGGCAGATGAAGGCTGGGAAGAACCGGTAATTGAAGAGAGATTTGATCCGGATAGAACAGTACTTTCGCTTTCCTTTTTGAAAAAAGAGAAGGAAGAAGTGAAATTAATAGATAAAAAAATAAGCGGAATAAAGAGTGAGCCAATTGTAAAAATCATGGAATATTTAGAACAGAACAATGAAATAACAACGGCTAAAGGTGTAGAAATAACGGGTAAATCAGAAGCACAAGTAAGAAGATACCTAAAAAGCTTGTGTAATGTAGGCATAATACAGAGTACAAAGACTACCAAAGGAAATGTATATATTAAGAAAATGTAATTCGCTCATGACGATGAACGGATAGTGAGCGAATTATGATTGAATAATGAGCGGATTGTGAAGGAAAAAACAGAGGTGATAAAACGTGATTGCAGCAGTACTATTAAGACATTATAAGAACTATGGCAATGTAAAATTTGTACCAATTTGTGATAATCCAAACTATAGGTATTCTGTCTATGTTGGTAACAATGGAGTGGGAAAAAGTGCAATACTGGAAGCATTGGATGTTGAATTAAATGGTAGATATTGGAATGTCACATTTAATATGAAGAAGTCGGAAGCGTTCATTTGTCCGCTCTTTCTCATTGAAAAAAAGAAAATACCAACAAGTAGACAGGGATTATTTGCGGTAATCAGTGACTTTTTTTGGAATACAGATGAAGCAACAAATGCAAATGTAAAAAGCAATAAGGAACTAAAAGAGTTTATACGATACAAAGATGTATTAAAAGAAACGTATAAAGATACGCATTATCTTATTTTAATTGGGACAAGTTATGATAATCCTAAAGGGGTGCATTGTGCAACTTTTCAAGGTGCACTTGAAAAGGAGTTGGAAAATAAATTATTAAAGGATTCCGCACAAGCTAAGAATGCTTTGATGGATGTAAAGAAGATAATACATGGATTGTACAGCTATCTATATATACCAGTTGAAGAGGCTCCAAATGAACTGTTGAAATTGCAGAACACAACAATGCAACAACTGCTCAATAAAAATATTTTGTCGGAGATTGAGAAGATACTAAATAAAAAGACAAATGGCAAATCTATTGTTACTTTAATTAACGATAATTTAGATGAATTTATTAATGATGTAAATACTATTATTTCAAGAATAGATAGTAAATATAGTTTCATGAGTGAAGCAGGAAATAAAAAGAATTTAACAGCGAAAGATATTCGTGAAAAGATTCTGGAAGCATATTTTCCTTTAAGGACGCTTAAAGCTAATAATCATCGAATTGAACAATTGAGTTCTGGTGAGCAAAGAAAAGCTATTATTGATGTTGCGTATTCTATTCTGTTAGCAAATGGAGAAAAGGAAACAGAGAGAGACATTGTTTTGGCTATAGATGAGCCAGAAACTTCAATGCATATTTCTAATTGTTTTAATCAGTTTTTAATGTTGGAAGAATTGGCAAGAACACATCAAAGACAAGTGATGATTACCACACATTGGTATGGCTTTTTGCCTATTGCACAGAATGGAAGATTGCATCATATATCATCAACTGGAAATACGGCAAAAATAGATACGTTCTCTTTGTATAATGTATTGGAAGAAAGAAGAAGTTTTCCAGATGTAATAGAGTTGAAAAGTATGTATGATTTGGCTACAAGTATTATTACATATATGCGTGCAAAACCTGAAACAAGTTGGATTATATGTGAAGGAAGCGACGATAAAGTATATTTGGAGTATATACTAAAAGATTATAATTCGATTTCAATACTTCCAGTGGGTGGATGCGGTAACGTAGTTAAACTGTATCAGTTATTATATAGTCCATTAACCGAAAAAACAGAAGGAAAAGATGGAAAGGCTTTGTTTTTAATGGATACAGATTTATTGTATAAATCCATAAACAAACCCCTTGAGTTTAGTTCCAATAGTAGTTCAATATTTTTACGAAGGCTACAGATTGATAAAGGTGAAATAAAACTACTAGACCCATGTAAAACCAATATATATAGTCAAACAGAAATGGAAGATTGCTTAAATCCTAGATGTTATTATGAAGCTGTTATGAAAGCTATTCATAATAGTGGAAATAGTAAATTAAAGTCTCTTTCGAAAAAATATTCTTTTGTGGAAGATGCAAAAGTTTCAATATTACGAGGAGATGATTCTTGTATTCGAGCAATAGATTGTAAAGTTATTTCACAAAAAAGTCAAATTATTGATTTTGCTGAGAGTTCAGATAATAAATATACAATAGCAAAACTATATAAAGAGATTTGTGAACAATCTCAAGATCCGGTTGAACATAAACTGGAAGAATGCATTATTAAGCTATTGGATATTTCTAAATAAGCTGAATGGAAGACAATACTGCAGTAAGGAGAATCGACGATGCTTTACAATTACATAAAAGATCATTACAAAGAAGCAGAGCCAATTTTCTTTTCCGATTTGTTAAGAGAGAATATTACGGAGCAGGATTTAAAACTACAAATAAAGGAACTCTGTGAAAAAGGTTTACTGCAGCAATATGATGCAGAAGTGTATTTTATTCCCAAGAAGACTACATTAAATTCTAATGTTGGCCCTAATGCAGATATGGTGGCAAGATACCGTTTCATTTCCAAAGGTAATAATGTAGATGGTTTCTATGCAGGTAATACATTTGCTAACCAGATAGGGATTTCTACGCAGGTTCCTCGAGTGATTGAAATTGTGAGTAACAATGTTTCCTCAGATGGAGAATTCCTGATTGGTAACAGAAGATTTTACATAAGGAAGCCAATTGTACCGATAACAAAAGAGAATGTCTATATATTACAGATGTTGGAGTTATTGAAAAATCTTGACGCATACTTAGATTGTACTTATGAAGAGGCTCGGGAAAAATTTGCAGAGTATATATCAGTTTATGAAATTACAAAAAGTGAAGTTGAGATGTATATCAAAGAATATCCGGAGTCTACGCTTAAATACTATTATGAACTGGAGTTGGACAAGGCACTTACAAAAAGAAGAGGGGGAGGTTAATGTGTATCACTCTCGCAGTGACACTTATTACATGCATCTTGTTCGCCCATCCTAAGATTATTCCAGGTATGATACAACAGTAAAACATAATTCCGTTCGCCCACCCCGTCACTAATCAACGAAGGTCGAACGAATTTTGCAAAGAATCAATTTACATTCCGGTTCGACCATGCTACAATATCTCTAGGTGAACGAAAACGGTGTCGTTCGGACACGGACAAAAGGGGCGTGATACACGTAGTACTTCCTCAAAACCGTGATACGAATCCGATACATTTCCCCCGGAAAAAGCAAAAATAATAGGTAAAATACCCATAAAATGAGTCAAAAAACGGCAAAAACCGTAACAAATAAGTTTCTAAATATGACCAAATCAGACCGTGAGGGTGGTAGAACAGTAGGTTCAGGAAGAGTTGCTTCTATCATTGAATAATCAAAAGATTATTTGATTAGACTTTAAATATTTAGCTTCCGGGGATAGTTCTCCGGAAGCTTTTTTATTATTATATTAAATAATCTGATATATATAAATTCAGATGTATTAAAGAGAGATTTTATGGACAAAACACAAAACTACAAAGATATAACAAAAAGATACATATTATTCTTAATAGGCTTATTCATAGCCTCAATGGGCGTGGCATTTTCGACAAAAGCAGGACTTGGAACCTCACCGGTTGCTTCGGTGCCTTATTCGGTATCTTTGGTAAGCAGCATTTTTTCTTTTGGAGGATGGCTTAATCTGTTAAGCGTTATACAGATTGTCATTCAAATTATGGTATTAAAAGGAAAATGCAATTATGTTGAGATATTTATCCAGACAGTGCTTGCGTTCATCTATGGATATCTTACTAATTTTTCCTGTTATCTTATAAGAAATCTGTCTGCTGATACATATATAATTCAGTTTGTTTATATGTTGGCGGGATGCTTTATACTTGCGTTTGGCATATGGATTCAGCTTAAGGGAAATGTTGCCATGCTTCCTGGTGAAGCGATGAATCGTGCCATAAGCAAGGTTTCAGGCAGAAGGTATGAAAATATTAAGATATTTTTTGATGTGCTTTATATAGCTTTATCTGCGGTTATTTGCCTTGTGTTTATAGGAAAGCTTCAGGGTGTAAGGGAAGGAAGTATCATAGCGGCTATATTAGTAGGAAATATAATTAAACTTTATGAAATTATATTTAAGAATATTAAACAAAAGAATACGAATTAATTGTAAAAATATTTACGTTTTCTGTTATATGTGTCGATATAATAATTAAGATTATTTGGTAAATGTTTTTTTGCTTGCCATATAGTACTGTATATTATTAAATTACTTTAAGGATATATGTGTTTGAGGGGTTGATTTTATGAAGATAAGGCATACCGGAAAAGATAATAAGGGTTTTACGTTGGTTGAGCTGATTGTCGTTATAGTTATTTTGGCGATATTGGCTGCAATTCTTGTGCCGGCGCTTCTTGGATATATTGATAAGGCAAAAGAACAAAAATATATGCTCAATGCAAAAAACTGTATAAATGCTGCACAGGCGGAATTGGTTAATTTATATGCAAAGTATGGAAGTAATTATGCAGATGGCGATTATGTTATACCGGGCGGAACTACAAAATCACCTAAAAATGGTGATTGTGATTTGACAAAATCTACTTTTGCAAAAAATGTTTTGGAAACTGCAGATATGTCGGGAGATAAAGCACCTTATTGTTTTATGATAGCAGTAGGAAGTAATTGTAGTAATAATGTAAGTGCTGCCGGTACATATACTGTGACAGAACACGATAAGTATACGGTATATTATGCGTTTTATATGGAAACAAAGGATTCTCCGCCACTTTATTACTATAATGGTTCATGGACCAAAACTAATCCGAGAGCAAACGGAACTACAGAGGTTTTTTCACAGTATAATGTTGTAAAAAGCGGTCCGTTAAAGGGAAAGAGACTTCAGTATTATCTTATTTCCAACAAGACAGGTAAAGGAACAATTACTAATGATGGTTTTTGGAATTGGTTGAAATCAATGAAATAGACAATTGATGTAGATATAAAGTAAATAAATCAAATAAAAGATAATAAATCAAATAATAAAAAGTGCTGATGTGAAAATATTTTTATACTCAAAATGAGCAGAGAGTAAATATTATATCAGCACTTTTTATTATATTTAACTTAACAGTTATTGAAAAGTTAACTGATTTAATTCACCGGCTCTAACTGTAGGAAGAGCAGAAAGATTATTATTTTCACTTCCGTCAGGAATTGATTTCAAATATTCGGTATCCTTTCTGTGGGCTATGCCGACGCCTCTTATTTCTCCTGCTTTGGCAAGGCGCACGCCTTCTTCACGATTTACTATACGTTCATTGGAAAGCTGATAACCGATTATTCTTTCTTTCTTTTTTACAAGACCGATAATTGACACTGCATCTTCTTTTGGTGTGGGAATTTCATCTATTGCAGCTTTAGGAAGCTCTTGTTTGTTGTCTTTTATATCATTATTCATAATAGTTCACCTCATTTATTTATCATGTATTTTGTATTTAAAAATAAATCATATAATAATTAATACTGTATTATTATTTTCCCTTGTAATAAAATATATATTCATTCGTTTGATAAATTCATTTCATGGAAAAGATAGAAAAAATTGTAAAATTTACAAAACTTTAGATGAAATATATATTTTTTCCGTTTTATTAATATTTATACGGTTATTTGTTAAATATGTTGCATTTGAAACCTTTTAAATTGTATATTTTTCTTTGTATAAGTAATACCCAAAACAAGAACTTTATGTTATAATACTATTAATTAGTGACATTTTTGTGGTTGACATAATTTTTTAGATTTATAATCTTTAATTTACAATAATCTGATAAGAATAAATAGAAATAATCGGAGAAATTTTAATGATAAAAAAATCAGGAAAAACATTAAAAAAATATATAAAGAAAATCATCTGCATTTCAACCTGTACAGCATTGACTATGGGTTGTCTGGGTGGCTGTGGTAAGAAAAAGAAAAAAGAGATACCGACCATACAGCTATCTCTTTGGGGTGATGAAAGAAGTGTACCTTTGCTTGAGGACGCTGTAAGCGAGTTTCAGGAGCTTCATAAGGATGAGGTAAAGATTGAGTACACAATAAGTCTTGAAGGAGAGGATACATGCAAGGAAACTGTTCTTGGTGATCCGGAGCATGCTGCTGATATCTATGCTTTTGCAGATGATCAGTTTGATGAGCTTTACAGGGCAGGAACGCTTCTTGAGATAACAGAGGATACTGATGAAATCATTGATGCTGTAGGTGGAAGTGATTCAGGTGTTGCCGAGGTTGTTACGCGAGACGGCAAGATATATGCTTATCCGATGACAGCGGGAAATGGGTATTTTCTTTACTATAATAAGGCGTATTTTTCTGAAGATGATTTAAAAACTCTTGATGGAATTCTTGATGTAGCTGCTAAAAACGATAAAAAGTTTACTATGGATTTCAGCAACGGTTGGTATATATATTCATTTTTTAAGGGTGCCGGGCTTGAGCTTAATATGAGTGAGGACGGCCTATCAAATTACTGTAACTGGAATGCAACAGATACTAAATATACCGGTGTTGATGTTGTGGAGGCGATGATTGATATAGCCGGTCACCCGGGATTTGTTTCTTATGGTGATGATGATTTTGTAAAAGGCGTTCAAAGTGGTGAGATTATCGCAGGGGTAAACGGAGCATGGAATGCCGGCAAGATAGAAGAAGCATGGGGCGAGGATTATGGTGCTGTTAAGCTTCCTACATATACATTAAAGGGCAAGCAGGTTCAGATGTGCAGCTTTGCAGGTTATAAGCTTATCGGTGTAAGCGCTTACACAAAGTATCCTGAGTGGAGCATGAAGCTTGCCGAGTACATAACCAATGAAGAAAACCAGCTTAAGCGTTTTGAAGCTATAGGTGAGTGCCCTGTCAATGTAAAAGCTGCTTCTTCTGATAAGGTTCTTGAAGCACCCGCAATTGCTGCTCTTGCAGAGCAGTCTGTATACGGAAATGTGCAAAGAGTTGCACAGCCTTATTGGGATGCTGCAGGAAAGCTTGGCATAACAATTGCAGGTCAAAATAGCGGTAACAGGGATTTGCAGGAGCTTCTTGATGAGATGGTCGAACAGACAACAAAACCTGTGGAAGAATAGTTAGGAAATGTATCGCAGAAAAAAATAATTATCGTAAAATGATTTTGAAATAATTGGAGTAATTATGTCAGAGAAACCGGTGAAAAGAAAAAAGGAAAAAAAGAATAATTATCTTAAAAAGAAGAAGCTGCCAATCCGGGTTCTTACTCTTACTGTGCTTATTTCCGTTGTAGGCTTGGCAGGTCTTTTTTACTTAAGCTTCAGCATGGATAAGATAGCAAGAATTTATAATAATACTGTAAAAAATGATTACACCAATCTTGAGTATATGGATTCTATCAGTCAGAGCTTTTACAGACATCAGGCACTTGTTTATCAGTATATGGACAATTTTGATAACGAATCAGCAAAAGAGGAGCTTGAAGCGGCTGCAAAGGTTTTTGAAGCTGAAATTAATGATGAAGTAAAAGAATTTAGCGATAATGTAATAGGTACCGTATATGAAAGCAGTTACCATACCATTTATTCGGGACTTAATGGCTATTTTAGTAATGTTGAATATATTTTTGAATTTGGAAATGTAAATGATTATGCAACGGCTGAATTTTATATGCAAAATATGCTTCACGGAAGTATTGCAGAGGTTAATGATGCGGTTGATTTATTTAATGTACTTATAAAGGATGATGTTAATAAAATACAACAAAAAATGACTAATAATCTTGAAGTATCAAGAGTTATTGCCATTGTTATCATAGTACTTTTAACTATATTTACATTTATCGGTCTTGCATGGAGTGTGAGTGCGTCAAGAGAGATTGCATTTAAGGATGCACTTACAGGTGTCAATAATATTGATAAAATACAAAGGGATATGGAAAAATATCTGAAAAAGGGTAGATTAACGGATTATACCTGCATTTGTACCAATATTAAGGATTTTACAATTGTCAATCAGCAGCTTGGTTCTACGGTTGGCGATATGGCACTTAGAAATTTTGCAAACACAGTTTCTCAAAGACTTGATAAGGATGAAAGAATAGCAAGAATTGGTGGAGATAAATTTATTCTTCTTATAAGAAACGATAAAATAGATGAGTTTATTAATTTTCTGGATAAGGTTTCAATCACTGTGGATTATCATAATGAAGCCCATATTATTCAGCTTGAGACAAGATGTGGTTTGTGCAAGATTAAAGAGGGCTATGACGTTGGTACAATAGTCGATGATGCACATCTTGCATTAAGTCAGACCAAGCTTAAGGCGGTAGATAATATATGGTTTGAGGAAAATATGCTTGAGCAGGCGTATGACAGAAAAACGCTTCTTGCAGAATATCAAAGTGCCATAAAGCACAAAGAATTTGTTGTTTATTATCAGCCTAAGGTTAATGTGTTTGATACAACTCTATGTGGAGCGGAGGCACTTGTAAGATGGTGGAAGGATGATAAGATTGTACCACCGTTTAAGTTTATTCCTGTACTTGAGGAGGAAGGACGTGTAACAGAGCTTGATTTCTATGTGTTTGAACAGGTATGTCAGGATATACGTACCTGGCTGGATAACGGAATTAAGCCTGTAAGAATATCATCCAATTTTTCAAAGCTGCACCTTAGAAATCCGCAATTTGCAGAGCATGTTTTGGAGATAGTTGAACGTTATAATATAGACAGCGAATACCTTGAGATTGAGCTTACCGAATCTTCAGGTTATGAAGACTTTGATGCATTTACCGAATTTGTTGATAAGATGAGAAGCAAGGGGATACATATATCCATAGATGATTTTGGAACAGGTTATTCTTCGCTTTCATTGCTTAAGAAATTAAATGTAGATGTAATAAAGATTGATAAATCCTTTATAGACGGAATCGGTGTGGGCGATGAAATGAATGAAAGCCTTGTGAAAAATATTATATATATGATAAAGGATTTAAATCGTCACGTTATATGTGAGGGAGTTGAATCCTGGACACAGGCTGAATTTTTGAAGAAACAGAAATGTCATATGATTCAGGGATATCTGTTTGACAAGCCGCTTCCGCATGATGATTTTGAGGCAAGACTTAATTCGCCGGTTTATGAAAACAAAATGAATGATTAGTAAGGATAAAACAATGGACGTTATTGCAGTATTACAATTACTTGGAGGAGTCGGACTTTTTTTATATGGTATGAGTCTTATGACATCATCCCTTGAAAAGCTTGCGGGCTCAGGACTTGAAAAAATTCTGGGCAAGCTCACAACCAGCAAGAAAAAAGGTGTCGGTCCTATGAAGGGCTGGGGCTTTGGTGTCGGAGTAACGGCAGTTATTCAAAGCTCGGCAGCAGTAACCATTATGATGAGTGGTTTCGTAAATGCGGGCATTATGAAGCTTTCACAGGCAATTCCGGTAGTGTTTGGTTCAAATGTGGGTAGTACTGTTACGGCACAGATACTTCGTCTCGGAGATATTGGTTCCGATACGCTTATATTTAAACTTCTTAAACCGTCTTCGTTTGCTGCTATGCTTCTTGCCATAGGTGCATTTATCACTATATTTTCCAAAAAGAAGAAAGCTAAGGATTTATCAGGTATACTTGTTGGACTTGGTATGCTTTTTTATGGTATGACTGTTATGGAGCAGATATTTGAGCCTTTAAAGGAATCTGCAAAATTCCAGTCATTCTTTACAAGCTTTAAAAATCCACTTTTAGGTCTTTTGGCAGGATTATTAATCACGGCAATTATTCAAAGCTCAAATGCTGCCGTGGGTATTCTTCAGGCACTTTCAGCAACCGGAACCATTACATATGCGATTACATTTCCTATAGTCGTAGGTATCAATATCGGTAAGTGTATGCCTATCGTACTCGGACTTGTGGGTTCAAATAAGAAGGCGAAAAAGGTTTCCGTAAGTTACCTGTTCTTCAATATATTTGGAGCGGTATTCTTTATGACCCTGGTATATCTGGTACATTATACAATAGGTATTAATGCCTTTGATAATGTGGTGAATCGTGGTAATATCGCAAATGTACACCTTGCATTTAACCTTATCACAAGTATTATTTTGCTTATATTTACCGAAAAGGTTGCAAGGATATGTGACAAGATTGTGGGTGAGGATGCCGATAAGGAGCAGGACAAGGAGCTTGCAAGGCTTGATGATATGCTCTTAAATACTCCAACAGTTGCATTGTCGGAGTGCAGAAATCTTATTACTAAGATGGGTGAGGCTATACTTGACAACTACAAGCTTGCCACAAGCATGATATACAAATATGACGCATCAAAGTTTCCCGTTATGGAGAGTAATGAGTCGTTTATAGATAAGTGCGAGACTGCACTTTCGTCTTATATTGTAAAAATCGATCAAAGAAGACTTACAGGCAACGATAAGCTGGTTGTATCAGAGATTCTTAATTCAATCAGCGACTTTGAGAGAATGGGCGATTATTGTATGAGCATCGCATATGTAGCTCAGGATAAGAATGAGAAAAATATACATTTTTCACCTTATGGACACCGCGAGATAGATACAATTGCAGCTGCGGTTGAATACACTATGGAAAATACCTTTAATGCATTTATAAATGATGACGGTGCGCTTGCGGTAAGAGTCGAGCCTTTATCGGAGGCTATAGATAACCTTAAAGAGATAATTAAGTCGCACCATGTAGAAAGACTTCAGGCGGGTGAATGCAGTATCGAAGGCGGAGTATCACTTTTTGATTTAATAAATAGCTTTGAGCGTATAGCATCACATGCTGCAAATGTTGCACTTCATATAGTGAAAAAGGTTGGTGGAGATAAGAACTTCGATGAGATGCATGGACATGCCAATGATATATTTAGTGAGGAATATAAGGCACTTTATCATTACTACGAATCAATGTATATCGAGCCTGTTCAAAAGCCGTTGTCGAAAGAAGAATACGATGAGCTGTTGCGTGACAGCGACAGAAGAGACGCGGCAAACAGAAGGGATAAGGTGGAGGATAAGAAGGAGAGCCTTAAGGAAAAACAAGATAAAGCTGAAGAAAAGTATAAGAAGCCTGAAGAAAAAAATAAGAAGGCTGAAAGCAAGAATAAGAAGAATGATGATAAGAAGAGTGAAGACAAGAAAAATGATGATAGGAAGAGTAAAAATAAGAAGAATGAGCCGCATAAAGATATAAGGGAAAACAAAAATGAGAAGAAGTCCGAAAAGTCTGATAAGGAATCTATAAAGAAGGACGAACCTAAAAAAGAAGACGTAAAGTCTGAAAATATGGTTGAACCAAAAAAAGAAGCAGCTAAAAAGGACGAGGGAAAAAAGGGGAAAAATAAAGGAGGCAAAAAATAGGTTATTGAATAAATAAGGGGGAGTGCTTATGGAAAGCAAAGCTATAAACTGTAAAAACTGTGGAGCTCCTGTGACATCGGAGATATGTCCGTATTGTGGTTCCATGACCGGGCTTAATACTGCAAAGGCTGATATGGAATATCCTGTGCTGGAGTGCAAGGAGGTTAATATTGGATTTTGGAATGTTATATTTCCGGGTATTTTCTTTGTAATGTTTGGTTTAATTGGATTAGTTATTCCGCTGACTTTATATGGAATATCAAAGAATATAAGTATCAGTGATGATAATCTTAATAGTTTTACAAGTATAGGAAAACCGTCGCTTTTGGGTATGGCTACTCATATGTTAATTTTTATTTTGCCATTTTTAATTATCAGTATAGTTGCATTTGTTATAATGATTAAGCCTATAGTTAGATTTTTAATGGTTAAAATTCATGGAAAAAAGATTCAGGGTACTGTCTATGGATATATGGATGATAATTATCTTTTAAACGGCATTCATGCACAGACCTGCAAGATTTTGGTTCAGTCACCTGAAGGTCCGAGATTTATAATGTACCAGCTTGGAAGAACCGATCATCCTTATGGAATAAACACAAAGATTAATTTGTATGTATATAACAATTATTTTATGATTGATAAGAAGAGTGAAAAGATTAAATGGTAGGAATTAAAATCAGTAAATTCAAGAATTTAATAATTTATATCTTTCTTATAGCTGTTGTTTTTTCGATTCAGGGTATGGGAATGGATGATTATGAGCTGCTTTCTGAACAAAAGGAAAAAAGCAGTATCAGCAATCAGGTTATAGAGGTAAGTGACCATCTGCAGACAGTACATGCCGAAAAGAGTACTTCTGTGCCGGAATTGATCAGAGATTATAAGAATAATAAACGTTCCGGTTCCTTTAATAAAAGAAATATAATTTTGCTTGTTATCCTGACATTTTTGTTGGGATGCTTTCATACATTCTTGGGTTCACGCGGATTATACCGTGTAAAATTCAATCGTTTCAGGGCATTTATCATTGCCTACATTCACGACATCGATGGAAGAAAACGCCTTTCACGGAGTTGATGAAAGAGCGTTTGAAACAATTTAATATTTAATATGATAGCTGACGGTTTTTCATCAGCTCCTTTTTGCGTACCTATTTTTATCAGAAAGGAGATTATTTGTTATGAAAAATTTTTTGGTTTGGCTTGTGGTTATTTTAGGCGGAGGCTTCAGTCTCATATTATGTCTGTATATATTGCTTTCGCTGGTGGTAATGATTATTTATAAGATATACAGAAAAATCAGATATCATGCGTCCCTTTATGATTAAATCATGTGTTTTTTCAGAAGTTACTAATTAGTGGAAAACATAGTTTTGCATAGTGAGTACACATAGTAAATGCATGGTGAATGCATATAGAAGCTAATTTTGGGAGGATATGATAATGAATTTTATGAACATTATGGTAATAATATTTACTGTTATAGCTGCCGGTGCGGGATTGATAGGTTATATATCCGAGTATCGTGGAGCTAATAAAAATTTAAAGGATGAGAATAAAGAAGAGGAGGAAAAGAACAAAAAAGATTAAAGAAAAGAAGATGTTGATAAGCTTAATGAAGTGGGAGACGAAGTAAAAAAGCTTAAAGGAAATAAGTTAATGGAGTAAAAATAACTATGATATTTTTAAACATTTTATTATTAGTAATAGGATTTGTTCTGCTTATTAAGGGTGCGGATTTATTTGTGGATGGAAGTGCCGCTTTGGCAAAGAATTTTAAGGTTCCGGGGCTTATAGTAGGACTTACTATAGTTGCGCTCGGAACCAGTGCGCCGGAGCTTGCGGTAAGTACCTCGGCGGCAATTCAAGGCTCAAATGAAATTGCTTTAAGCAACGTGGTTGGTTCCAACATATTTAATCTGCTGTGCGTCCTTGGCGTGTGTGCAATTATACATTCCGTACCGGTTGATAACGGTATAATAAAAAGGGATTTTCCGGTCTCGATACTGGCAACGGTTTTCGTGCTTGCTATGACCTGCGGAAAAGCTATAATTTCCGGTGGAGTATCTGACCACAGTATGGACGAAAATGTGGGTGAGGTCGGAAGACTCACAGGAATTATAATTATAGCATTGTTTGTGATTTATATTATATATCTTATAGCGGATGCAAGAAAAAATCCCGAGAAGGAGGAAGAAGCGGCAAACAAGCCTATATTAAAATGTGCAGTACTTATCCTTATCGGACTTGCGATGATAATAGGCGGAGGTCAGGCTGTTGTTTACAGTGCAAAATATATCGCAAGGGCAGCAGGCATGACCGAAACGCTTATCGGACTTACCATAGTTGCAGTCGGAACATCACTTCCCGAACTTGTTACCTCTATCGTGGCAGCAAAAAAGGGTGAAACAGGTCTTGCAATCGGAAATGCGGTAGGCTCAAATATATTTAATCTGCTTCTTATACTTGGCGTATCTGCAGTTATACATCCTGTTGCAGTAAATCTTGCTTCTTTGTATGATATGATTATACTTATTGGGATAAGTGTTATAACGTACATTTTTGCTATTACCAAAAGGAATATCAGCAGACTCGAGGGTATATGTATGGTTATAATTTATATAGCTGATTTGGTATTTGCTGCGGTCAGATAGGATTTTATTAATAAAACTCACACCGATGTTTGGTTATTGGTGTGAGTTTTTGTCTTGTGAACAAGACAGAAACAGCTAATTATTGTCTTGCGAATAAGACAAAAATGATATATGCTGATTACTAATAGTAATATAGGAGGCATAATATGACAACCCGTGAAGAAGCATTGGAATTCGGCCTTTCATTTCCGAATACATATCAGGATGCACCCTTTCACGATACCAACTGGCAGCTGGTACGTGTGAAGAAGAGTAAGAAGGCATTCCTTTGGACATATGAAAGAGACGGATATATAAATATTAATGTAAAGGTAGACCCGGAGTGGAGAGAGTTCTGGAGAAAGGCTTTTAAGTCGGTTATACCGGGATGGCATCAGAACAAGGAGCATTGGAATACTATTATCTTGGATGGCAGTATACCCGAGGATGATATAAAGAGGATGATATCCGAAAGCTATGATATAGTTACGGACAGTCCCACAAGACGAATATACGAGGCAGTTAAGAAGATTCCTAAGGGGAAGGTTGCTACATACGCAAAGGTTGCCGAGATGGCAGGCAATCCGAAGATGTGTCGTGCTGTAGGAAATGCTCTTCATAAAAATCCTTATCCGGATGAGATACCCTGCTACAGAGTGGTAAATTCCAAAGGAGAGCTGTCGGGAGAGTTTGCCTTTGGTGGTCCGGGCAGGCAGCAGATACTGCTTGAGGAAGATGATATTGAGGTTGTGAATGGCCGGGTTGATCTTGAGAAATATGGGATTTAGAATTAGTGATGTGATAGCATTTTAAAGGATTCCGGTAATAGATTATGAAATTTTACTTTGCTCCCCTTGAGGGAATAACAAGATATATATTCAGAAATGCATATGAAAAATATTACGGTGGGATTGATAAATATTTTGCGCCGTTTATATCACCTACAGATAATTGCTTTCTGACACCAAAAAATGTAAGAGAATTATGCCCTGAACATAATCAGGGCATAAAGCTTGTGCCACAGATACTTACCAATAATTCTGTGGCTTTTATAGGTGCGGCAAAGGAACTTTATGATATGGGATATAAGGAGCTTAATCTTAATCTGGGCTGCCCGTCAGGTACGGTATGTGCCAAGAAAAAGGGTGCGGGATTTTTGACGGAATGGTATGAGATGGAGCAGCTCTTTGATTCCATATATGAATGGGCTGCTTCGAATAATGTGCAAATTTCTGTTAAAACAAGACTTGGGAGATTTGCATCTGAGGAGTTTTATGATATACTTGAAATCTATAATAAGTATCCGATATCGGAACTGATAGTACATCCGAGGATAGAAAAGGATTATTATAAGGGTAAGCCGAGGATGGAATTTTATGAGTATGCGGTAGAGCATAGCAAGGCGCCTGTGATTTATAACGGTAATCTTTTCACCTGTGAGGATATTATAAAAAGGAGTGAAACATCAGATACTGTAATGCTGGGCAGAGGACTTCTTTATAATCCGGAGTTGATAAAGCAAAATAATGCCTTTGACTTCCAAAATTTTTGGAGCTTTCACGATAAAATCTATCATGGCTATCAGGAGATTATGTCGCCGGATAAAAACGTATTATTTCACATGAAGGAGCTTTGGACCTATTGGAAGGAAATCTATCCTGACGAGGGAAGAGCAGTGCGTAATATATTAAAGACAAAAAGCTATGGTGAATATGAGGCGGCAATAAGAAATCTAAAATAGCTTCACAAGATGTATAAAAAGATAAAACATTCAACGTTATTATATATTAAACAAAAATCAGAAAATTAAAAAATTATTGCTTCGGAGTATAAAATGCTTATAAGTAAAAAACAATATGAAGATAGAATGAATAAAAGTCTTATACCGGATATCTCTGATGGAGAGGTTCCTAAAAAGGCCTTGCTTGGAAATCAAAAGGTTGACATAATTTTTGTGCCATATGGTGTAAATAGGATAGGAGACTGGGCATTTGCACACTGTGTAAGGCTTAAGGAAATATGGCTTCCGGATACCGTTAAAGATTTTGGTAAGGAAGTATTTTTGGATGATATGGCACTTGAAAAAATAGTTGTTTATTCCGGACAGGAAAAAGAGCAGATGTATTATGCAAATGAGGATATATCTGAACTTCTTGCGATAGCGGTTAAATGCTTCGAAAAAAGTGGAATATATGATTTTTCAAACATTTCCGATGATAGCTGGCTTGATAGGTTTGATGCCAATCTTACTGATTATATTGATGAAGCTGATGAGGCAGGCTTCAACCCGTTTTTGGCGGGAGGAGAAGAGGACTACGAGGATCCGGAAAACGATATAGATTATTATAAGAAAAAGCAGCGGGAGAAAAAATGTGGTGCAATTTTAGTCAGACTAAAATCCGAAAATGTACCGGCGGCTTATTATATGGATGTATATAAATCTTACATAGCTTTCCATAAAGAAGATACTATAATGTATATCCTTGGTAAGAAACACGAAAGCTTTAATTATCTTAAAATATATGCGGAGCATGATTTTATAAAGGAAGCCGATATACCATATCTTTTAGAAGCATTTTCTGATGAGCAGTACATAGACAGTAAAGCATACATAATAAAATACAAAGAACAAAATTTTGCAGGGAAAAATATATGGGATGATTTTAAACTGTAAAAATGTGCCGGGACTCATATCCCGTTCCACATAGCTATGACACATTATAAGAATAGCTTTTGCTATTCAAAACGATTGCATTTTCAGATGTTTAGATGTATAATGTATCTAACTATAGATAACTTTAGGTTGTGTTTTGGAAAATGTAGTTTGATTTAGGAGCGTGGTATTATGATTAGTCCATACGGAATGAGCAACAATTATACAATTCCAGTGTCTAATGTCAGCAGAGTAACACCTGTTTATACTGACAATACCACACGTAGTGCGTCAAGAGTTCAGCCTACCGAGTGCCAGACCTGTAAGGAAAGACGTTATCAGGATGGCTCTGATGAGATGGTATCCTTTAAGTCTCCGGGAAGGATAAGACCGGAGGAGTCTTATGCAAAGGTTATGTCTCATGAGCAGGAGCATGTTGCCAATGCTATAGCAGAAGGTAATAAGGACAATAAGGAGCTTGTATCTGTCTCGGTCTCACTTAAAACTGCCATATGTCCTGAATGTGGAAGAGCTTACGTAGCAGGCGGAACTACAAACACAATGATGAAGACAACTTATTCAAATGATTCCTACGGCAAAAATCAAAAAGCTTTTGAAGCAGAAGCTACAAAGGGAAACAGAATTGATTTTGCGGTATAATTTTTCTGATATTTCATATTAAATCTTTAGTTCAAATTTTTTGTTGCAAGCTTGTGGCAAAATGGTTATAATATCATAGGTATTTGGGAATAAATACAGCAGATTTATCTAATACAGATAAATGTGCTGTAATATTTTTTAGCTTATTTATATAAAAGAGGTTTATCATGGCTAAGAAGAGTAGAAGAGATGGATTTATGATACAGGCAGCAATTCTTGCGGCAGCAGGATTTCTGTCAAGAATAATCGGATTATTGTATGCTGTACCTCTTTATCAGATAATTGGTGAAGAGGGAAATGGATATTATGCCACAGCGTATGATATCTACTTTATGATACTCCTTATTTCTACTTACAGTATTCCGACAGCCGTTTCAAAGGTTATCTCGCAGAGACTTGCGGTGGAAGAATACAAAAATGCCAATAAGCTTTTTAAATGTTCCATTATATATGTTCTGGTTGTAGGAAGCTTTACGGCTGCCATCACATTTATATTTGCACCGTCACTGGTAGTTGACCAGTCAGTGCTTTGTCTTAGAATTATGGCACCTACAATCTTTTTCTCGGGATTACTTTCCGTTTTCAGAGGTTATATGCAGGCACACAATACTATGGTGCCTACAGCTATATCGCAGATTATCGAACAGATTATGAATGCAGTTGTAAGTGTTGCCGCTGCATATATATTCACTATGCCTTTCAGGGGTGGTGTGGATGAGAGCAAGATTGCGGTTCACGGTGCAGCGGGAAGTGCGTTCGGTACATTTGCCGGTGTAATTGCGGGACTTATACTTATCCTTATTATATATATGCGCAGACGTTCCGACATTTTGGACAAGGTTAAGTCGGATGTTAATACCCATGAGGAAAGCTACAGGGATTTGTTTAAGGTTATTTTTCTTATGGTTACGCCGGTTATTTTGTCTACCTTTATATATAATGTAAGTACGACCTTTGATATGAAGATTTACTGGAGCGCCATAACACATAAAAGTATATCAACGAGTGATGCGGCAAGAACTTACGGAATATATTCCAGACAGTTTCTTGTGCTGATTAATTTGCCGATTGCGATTGCTTCGGCGGTTTCGTCAGCGCTTATACCGGGTATATCGGGAGCTTACAGTAAGGGCGATATAGAGGATGTTAATGCCAAGCTCAATAAGGCGATAAGAACAACAATGCTTATTATAATCCCTTCTGCCATAGGAATGGCAGTGCTTGCCAATCCTATAATGCAGCTTTTGTTTAGCGGAACCGACGCAAGAGCAGGATATGCACTTGCAGGCGGATGTGTTTCGATTGTATTTTATGCACTTTCAACAGTTACCAACGGTGTGCTTCAGGCGATAGGCAAGGTATCGGATCCGGTTAAAAATGCAGCGATAACTCTTGTGATTCATCTGGCATTTGTAATAATCGGATTAAATGTGTTAAGTGCTTCATATAGCCTTGCAATACTTGTGGGAGGCTCTGTCGTTTACTCCTTCTTTATGGTTATGTTTAATGCTCACTCAATATATAAGCACCTTGGATATAAGTCCAATATGGACATTATCTTTTTAAGACCTGCGGTTGCGGCAGCTATAATGGGTGTGGCAGCAATCGGATTATATAAGCTGGTATATCATATCTTTATTATAAATATGCCGGGAAGAACTGCCGTTGCCAATGCATTTGGACTGCTGATATCCATACTAATCGCTATGATGATTTATGCTTTTTTGATGCTTCGTATAGGAGGCTATACAGAGGAACAGCTGCTTGATATGCCGAAGGGTGCGACTATAGTTAAGGCTGCTAAGAAGTTAAGGCTTTTAAAATAATCAGATATAACTAAAAGCTATAAGAAGTTATATGAAATATATATTGTCCAAAGAGGTGAACTTAATGTATTATGTCCCTGATGAAACCATAAAATGCGGATATTATGAGTGTCCGAAATGCAACGAAAGATTTCTTGATATTTCAACTGAGGATAGTATTGTCTGCCCTTATTGTGAAGAAGATATTGATCTGGAGATAGGACCGGATGAGGGTATGAATAATCTTGGTTCTAAAGCAAAGCTTATCAGTATTGTTGAGGGAAAGGAAGAGGTTGAGAAAATGGATGCGCTTCTTTCACTTGCGATAACGGGCGGAAATTATGACTGGATTTAGTTTAAACATAATAATCGCAAATTATTAAAAATGTATTAGACGGAGGTATACATTTATGAAAAGAATTTTGACAATACAGGATATATCATGCCTGGGAAGATGCTCGCTTACTGTTGCGCTTCCGATTATATCAGCTATGGGTGTTGAAACCTGTATCATACCTACTGCAGTTCTTTCAACACACACTATGTTTAAGAATTTTACCTTTAAAGATCTTCAGGATCAGATTGAGCCGATCACAGATCACTGGGTAGATGAGAAAATAACCTATGATGCAATTTATACTGGATATCTTGGCTCTGCAGAGCAGATAGATATAGTTGCACATGTTTTTGATAAGTTTAAAACGGATAGCAATCTTATCATAGTAGATCCGGCTATGGCAGATAACGGAAAGCTTTATCCGGCATTTGACGAAGCATTTGCAAAGAAGATGGCCGGTCTTTGCGGTAAGGCTGATATAATAGTTCCGAATCTTACTGAGGCAGCATTTATGACCGGCAAGGAATACAGAGAGGTTCAGGATGAGGCTTATATCAAGGATATGCTTTTGGCACTTTCCGGGCTTGGTGCACGCATAAGTGTACTTACAGGTGTTATGCTTGAAGAGGGTAAGATAGGCGTAATGGGTTATGATAGTGAAACCAAGGAATTCTTCCATTATTACAATACCTTATATCCTTTATTCTCACATGGAACAGGAGATGTATTTGCAAGTACCTGTGTAGGCGCACTTATGAATGGCAAGAGTATTCCGGAAAGCTTTGCGGTTGCAGTTGATTATACCGGTGAAACCATTAAGGCAACTATGGAGGATGAAACAAAGAAGGACTATGGCGTAAGCTTTGAGCTTGCAATACCGTATCTTCTTGATAGACTTAAGAAAAATGTTTTGGATTAATTATCTAAAAACGATTAGAAAATAATTTGTGAAAAATACGATAAAATTTCAGAGGAAAGTCTGAGGGTAGATAATATTTATGAAACTGGTATCATGGAATGTAAATGGTTTAAGAGCAGTAATGTCCAAGAATTTTATGGAGGAGTTTGACAAGCTGGATGCAGATATATTCTGTTTGCAGGAAACCAAGCTTCAGGAAGGACAGATTGACTGGAATAAGGAAGGCTATTTTGATTATTGGAATTATGCCGAGAAAAAAGGTTATTCGGGAACTGCTATTTTTACAAAGCATAAGCCTATAGATGTTACATACGGAATCGGTGTGGAGGAACATGATAAGGAAGGTCGTGTTATCACACTTGAGTATGATAGTTTTTATATGATAGTCGTATATACGCCTAATTCACAAAATGAATTAAAGAGGCTTGATTATCGTATGACCTGGGAGGATGCGTTCAGAGATTATCTTAATGCTTTAAAGGCTAAAAAATCTGTAATAGTATGCGGTGATATGAATGTTGCCCACAAGGAAATAGACCTTAAAAATCCAAAGACCAATCATCATAATGCAGGCTTTACGGATGAGGAAAGGGGCAAGATGACCGAGCTTCTTGACTCAGGCTTTATAGACACCTTCAGATACTTCTATCCTGAGCAGACAGATATTTATTCATGGTGGTCTTATAGGTTTAAGGCACGTGAGAAGAATGCAGGATGGCGTATAGACTATTTCCTCGTTTCGGAGGATTTAAAGGATAAGCTTAAGGATGCCAGGATACATACGGATGTATATGGCTCGGATCATTGTCCGGTTGAACTTGATATTGAGCTTTCTTAATGCTTATTTATATTATCTTATTATTGAAATTTAAATGAAACCCACATATAATATTAACGTCGGATATTTATTTCGAATATTATATGTGGGTTTTACTTTTTAGAAAAAATTTCACTGATTCACAGGAGGATAAAAATGTCAGAGATTAAGAATTTCAGCGGTTACATAAGCAACAAAAAAGAGCTTTCAAAAACACTTGATATACCTTTTGACGCAAAGGATGATGCAAGCTATGTAAAGGCATCCTATGACAGATGGGGTGAGGAGCTTGCCAAGCATCTTCAAGGTATGTTTTCATTTATTATCTATGATGAAAATGAAGATAAAACGGTTTGTGCCAGAGACAGATTCGGAAATGAGTCAATGTATTATTATGTGGCAGAGGATAAGAGTGTAGTTTTCGGTCTTACTATTAATGAAATTCTTAACAGCGGAGTTTACAAGAAGGAATTAAATGAGCAGGCACTGGAGCTTTTTCTTACATATTCTTATCTTCCGGGTTCCGATACATTTTTTAAAGGTATAAAAAAGCTTATGCCGGGATTTGTTCTGGTATATAAAAATAATGATAAGACATTTGATATAAAAAGATATTGGAAGCTTACCTATAAGGGAGATAATTCTAAAACTGCGGATGAGTACGCCGAGCTTGTAAACAATACCTTAAATGAGCTTGTGGATGACTGGAAGATAGAAGGTGAAGCATACGGAAACTTCCTTTCCGGAGGAGTTGACTCGGCGTATCTTGCAGCACTTACCAAGCCAAAGTATACATTTTCAACTGCTTATGACAATAAGGACTTTGATGAGTCGGAGCTTGCTGCCAAGTCTGCGGAGTTTTTGGGAGCAGAGCATATAAGAGTTAAGGTTACTCCGGAGGATTATTTCAAAGTTGTGCCGGAGGCGATGAAGGCGATGGAGCAGCCTCTTGCGGATGCTTCCACCATAGCATTTTATCTTGCCTGCCGGGGTGCAAGAAAATATGTGGATGTCTGCTATTCGGGTGAGGGTGCGGATGAGCTTTTCTGCGGCTACCATGCATATGTGAGACGTCTTGTAAACAGCAATAATCCCGATTACAGCTCAGCACCGGTTGAGACTTATTATATAGGCAATACAAAGGTTATGAGCGAGAAGGAAAAGAGTAAGGTTTTAAAGAACTATAAAGGCGATGTGACTCCTCTTGAATTAGCCAGAAGCTTATATGATTTTGATGACAATACAGGCGATCTGACCAAGATGTGGCTCTGTGATTTAAATGTCTGGTTTGAAGGAGACATTATGTTAAATGCAGAGAAGATGAGTAAGGCTAACGGGCTTATTGCAAGAACTCCGTTCCTTGATTCCAGAATATATGAAGTAGCTTGTAAAATTCCGACAGAATACGAAGCAAGCCTTTCCGAAAGTAAGATAGTCTTCCGTAAGGCAGCTGCTCATATGATACCTGATGAGGTTGCATTTAGAAAGAAGCTTGGCTTTGCTGTACCTGTACGTGTATGGATGAGAGAGGAGCCGTTTATAAGTCAGATAAGAGAACTCTTTAACAGCGAAAATGCATCAAAATATTTTGATACGAGTTTACTCAACGAAATGCTTACCGATGAGTATCTTGACCAGCCGGATAACTGGAGAAAGGTATGGTGTATCTATATCTTCCTTATCTGGTACGGAATTTATTTTTAAAAAGCAGGTAGAATTGTAGTAAAAAATTTGTTTTTAGAATTCATTATTAGTGTACTGAACGGGAGCATATATATGAGAGATAAAATAAAAAGAATAATAAGTTTAGTTTTAACACTATGCATAATTATTGCCTTTTTTAATATCAATGAAATCAGAACAAGAGCTGATAGTGAATATTTTAATGTATATGCATATGCTAACAGATATGTCGATTTGCAAAAGGCTTTTGGTGGAGATTTATCAGGATATGAAAAACATTATAAGGACTATGGAATAAAAGAAAAGAGAAACGGAAAACCGTATGATGGAAATGATCCTCGCAATTATAAGCTGATGTTTATATATGTTGACAGAAATTATAATGGTGTGGATTATTCATCGGTTTTTGATCCTATTTACTACCTTGATACTTATGCAGATTTGAAAGCAGCTTTTGGTGACAACCAGCAGCTTGCATTTAAGCATTTCATAAATAATGGCATGAGGGAAGGCAGAAAGGGTAATGATAATTTTAATGTGTATGCTTATGCAAACAGATATCCTGATTTACAAAAGGCTTTTGGAAGTAATCTTTCGAGTTATTATAAACATTATGCGCAAAGAGGCAGATTGGAAAGCAGAAATTGCTCTCCTTATGCCGGAAGTGATATAAGAAATTCAAAACTTAATTTTACCTATATCAGTCTCGTTAATAATGGTGTAGATTATTCGGCTGTATTTGATCCTATTAATTATCTTGATAGATATGGAGATTTAAAAGCGGCTTTTGGAAATGATCAAAATAAAGCATTTAATCATTTTCTTAACAATGGGATAAAAGAGGGCAGAAAGGGTAATGACACATTTAATGTATATTCATATGCTAACAGATATCAGGACCTTGCCACTGCTTTCGGAACCGATAAGTCGCTGTATGTAAAGCATTATCTTACACATGGAATAAATGAGAATAGGAATGCGAGCGGAAATGATACCGCATTTAATGAGGCAGCAAAAGCATCGGAAGATAAAAAGCCTTCAGTTAAAAAGTTATTAAAGGCAGCTTTGGAACCGGTTGGAAGCACACTTTATGTATATGGAGGCGGATGGAATGAGGAGGATACCGCAGCCGGTGTTGAGTGTATGACATATGGTGTCAGTCCAAATTGGAAGGTCTTTTTCGATAATAATAATTCATCATATAATTACAAAAATACAATGTATCAGATTCATAACGGACTTGATTGTACAGGATATGTAGGATATTCCGTATATCAGGTTTTTGGAAATAAGTATAGCAATAACGGATATGTCTATGAATCAGGAAAGGTTGGAAATGCGTACACTGCGTTGTTTAGCAGCTCATATATTAATCGAAACAATATTGAAAGGTATTATCCGGGGGATATAATGTGTCGTAATGGTCATGCATTTATAGTGATTGGAAAATGCAGTGACGGAAGCCTGCTTTTCTTACATGCATCTCCGCCTGTTGTATCACTTTGCGGAACAGCAACGCCCGGTGGTAATTCAAATAGTGAGGCAGTAAATTTAGCGAGAACATATATGAGTAAATATTACCCTGAAAGTGCTACCCGGTACAACTCATTTTACAGAGATACAAGTTATTTGAAAAATTATGACCAGATGCATTGGAACAGAGCTGTTCTAGCTGATCCTGATGGTTATGACAATATGACACCAGAACAAATTTTAAAGGATTTGTTTAATGAATAAACCCAAGCCCAAATGTATAAGATATAATTAGTACATTTGGGCTTGGAGTTTTTTATGGGTAATAAGTTCTTTTTCTATTTTTTTCTGTTTGTTTTTAGCATGGTTGTAACGGGCTGTTTAAGTAAGGTGCTTGAAGATAAGGAAAATAAATATGAGATTAGATTTAGCGATGGGGAAGATAATACATATGATACAGAATCTGATGACAGATACGAGAAAAATATATCCGATACCTTGTCGTATGACAGTGGGGATAAAGTATATGAATCAAGAGCAGAATTGCCAACCGTAAAAAAATATCTTCAGGCAGCTATGGAGCCCGTTGGGACAACTTTATATGTCTATGGAGGCGGTTGGAATGAGGATGATTCGGGTGCGGGAGCAGAAGCTGTAACATATGGTATAAGTCCAAGGTGGTATGAGTTTTTTAAGGAAAATGATGAGAGTTATAACTTCGAAGATACTATGTATCAGATACATGACGGACTTGATTGTACAGGTTATGTAGGCTATGTAACCTATCAGGTGTTTGGGGATATAAAAAGAGATAACGGATATGTTTTTCCGTCAAAGGATATGACAAGTGAATATGCGGATATATTTGGTGGTACCTTGATAAGCAGGGACAGTATCGACAGATATTATCCGGGAGATATAATGGGGACTGACGGACATGTGTTTATTGTTATAGGCAGATGCAGCGACGGAAGTCTTCTTTTTGTGCATGCTTCTCCGCCTGTTGTATCAATCTGTGGAACTAAAACTCCGGACGGAAGGCCGGAAAGTGAGGCGGTAGCACTGGCAAGAAAATATATGTCTACGTATTATCCGGAAAGCTATGTACGTTATGATACGTGCATCAGAGATACTGATTTTTTAACAGACTATAATCAGATGCATTGGAACAGAAATGTACTTACAGATCCTGATGGATTTGATGATATGACACCTGAAGAAATAATGAAAAATATATTTGATGAGACGGAATGACATTATTTGAAAAAATATTTTGTCAATAATCAAGAAGGATAAACTGATTAAAAACTTAAAAGTAATATTAATAATATATAAATCATATTATGTTGTAAATAATAATATGTGAGTAGTATATGAAAAATAAGATTAATATTAAGGAGCTTGTTATCTGCATTGTAATTCCTCTTGCTGTCGGTCTTATTTCCGCGCTTTTATCAATGAATGCAAGAGAAGAATTTCAGACTCTTAATAAACCGCCGCTTGCTCCGCCGGCATGGCTTTTTCCGGTTGTATGGACGGTGCTTTACATACTGATGGGTGTATCGTCGTATCTGATAGTCAGAGAAGGTAAAGAAAGAGAGGATGTTGAAAAGGCTATTGATACATATTTGTTGCAGCTTTTCTTTAACTTTGGCTGGTCGATTATATTTTTTAATTTTGGCTGGAGATTGTTTGCCTTTGCATGGCTTGCGGCAATGTGGATTCTCATTATCAAAACGATGAATAAATTTAAGCCTATAAATGTGGTATCGTTTTATCTGCTGATTCCATATATCATATGGGTAACCTTTGCGGGATACCTAAATGCAGGCTTTTTTCTTCTAAACTAAAAAGATTAACGAAAAGGAAAATTACATTACTAAAATTAACTTACTGAGATTATCTTACTGAATTTATCTTATCAGAGATAATTATTTCATCATAAAGCTTTAGGTAGTCGTCTTTTTTCAAAGAAACAATATAATTTTTTGCATAGTTTTTCTTTATGCCGTTTGAATGAAAGATGTCTACGGCTTTGTTGTAAGCAACGGCAGCCTGTTCTTCGGTTTCGTATCTGCCAATTATGTAATTGCTTACCTTATGTATAATAGCAGTATATACCGGTTTACCGTTTTTTTCTTCTAACTGTACACCGGTATAATTATTTATTACCTTTATATTGGAATATCTGTAATCATATTTATCATCATTTACCATAATGAAATCACGTCCATAGACAGCAAAAGGCTTTATACCGTATCTGCCAAGTATTTTATACTGGCTTCCGTAATCACTTATAAAAAGATAACCGCCACGCTGCTGGATTTTGTGGGAGGCATAAAAAAATAAATCATCACGGTCAAATTTAAGTATGGTATCAGGTGTAAGATAATACTCAAAATAATTTTTCAGTATATATATAGGTGTTGCAAAATATATACCGTTATCACGAAAATTAAGTATGGAGATAAATTTATCGTGTGACAGCTTCATATCCTTTGTGTAAGAATCCTTTGTTATGCTCTTTTTGTCATCATTAATTATTTGTCTAGCCTCGATGTAGGCGCAGTTTGCATCTTCAGAGTCGGAAAAGCTGCCAAGACTTATATGCTTTCTTTTGTAGGTCAATGATGCACGATAATAAACTTCACCGTTTTTCTTTTTTGCTGTATATACACCTGCTTTTTCAGCCATATTAATTCTCCTTTGAAATTCTTTTCATATCGGTTTAAGGCGATAATCGCTTGATATTAATAACATCCCTGATTATGCCGATATTATTTATGAAATATGTGTACATGCTGATTGTAATATATTTTTTGTGATTAATCAACAAATTCGTACGGGCAATTTGGTCAATCTTACTAAATTGGGACAGCAATACTTGACCGAAAAAGACCATTGAATTATAATCACAGTATATATGAGGTGATATTATGAAAATTAGCTTTAGCGAGGCAAAAGAAAAAATAATAGAAACCACAAAAGAATTTTCTTCAAAGTATTATCAGGTGGTGAGTGCCACAATTGTTATTGCTGCACTTGCTATACTTTCTGTTGCAACATTGGCCGGAAGAATAAATGAATCACATCAGTCAGTAGGTGTAATTATGTCTCTTTCTGATGTTTCTTCAGGTAAAGAAGCATTTGCGGGAGAAACCTTTGAAGCAAAAGGAATCACATATATTGACATGGTAAATGTAAACTACGAAACAGAAGAGCTTGCTCAGCTTGAGAAAACCGAGAAGCAGGTAGATGATATACTTGCAGCAAGAAGTCAGGCAAAAAAGGATCAGGCAGCATTGGAAGCTCTTACAGCAGAGCATGCATCCGCAGCTGATTTCAATACCTATGAGGGAGAACCGGAAGAGCAGCAAACTGCAGTATTTGCTTTGTCACCTACAGTCGGACTTACCGAGATTACTTATGCTGATGAAAACGGAAGCTATCAGTATCTTGGTGAATTTACACTTACAGGATATTGTCCATGTGCCATATGCTGTGGAAAGTGGAGTAATCCAAGCAATCCTATAACTGCAAGCGGTACAACTCCTGCAGCAGGTAGAACCGTTGCGGCAGATACTTCAAGATATCCGTTTGGTACAAAGCTTATGATAAACGGTCAGATATATACTGTAGAGGATGTCGGTGGTGCCATAAAGGGTAATCATATTGATATCTATTTCAATACTCATGAGGAAGCAAGAGCATTTGGAAAACAGTATGGTTCAGTATATTTTGTTCAGTAGTTCGTTATTATAAAGATGTGTAATGATTAAAGAGATGTTACATTAACATCTCTTTTTTCTTGTTTTTAGGATATTTGTGTGTTATTATTCCATATAGTGTGAGAAAATGTATTACATAAGGAGAATTTTAAAATGGAGCTTATATATAAGAGTACAAGAAATTCAAATGAAACAGCAACTGCATCTTTGGCTATATTGAAGGGGCTGGCAAACGAAGGCGGATTATTTGTTCCGGATTCTATTCCGGCATTTGATGTATCGTTAGAAGAGCTTGCAAAGATGGATTATCGTGAGGTTGCTTATAATGTTATGAAGCTTATGCTTACTGACTTTACTGAAGAAGAGTTAAGACATTGTATAAACAGCGCATATGATGATAAATTTGATACTAAGGAGATTGCACCGTTAGTTAAGAAAGCAGGCGCATATTATCTTGAGCTTTTCCATGGTTCAACCATAGCATTTAAGGATATGGCACTTTCGATTCTTCCATATCTTCTTACAACCTCTGCAAAGAAAAATAATGTTCATAATGAGATAGTTATACTTACTGCAACTTCAGGAGATACCGGAAAGGCGGCTTTGGCAGGCTTTGCAGATGTTCCGGGTACAAAGATTATAGTATTTTACCCAAAGAACGGTGTCAGTCCGATACAGGAAAAGCAGATGGTTACACAAAAGGGAGACAATACATTTGTTGTCGGTATAAAAGGAAACTTTGATGATGCCCAGACCGGTGTTAAAAATATGTTCTCTGATGTTGAGCTTAACAAGTATCTTGATGAGAAGGGATATCAGTTCTCATCTGCCAATTCAATAAATATCGGAAGACTTGTACCGCAGATGGTTTATTATGTTTATGCATATACAAGATTGGTTGCGGACGGAACCATAAAAGCAGGGGATAAGATAAATGTCGTTGTTCCTACAGGTAATTTCGGTAATATCCTTGCTGCTTACTATGCAAAGCAGATGGGACTTCCAATTAACAAGTTTATCTGTGCATCAAATGAAAATAAAGTTCTTTATGATTTCTTTGCAACAGGAAATTATAACAAAAACAGAGAATTTATACTTACATCATCGCCTTCTATGGATATACTTATTTCAAGTAATCTTGAAAGACTTATATACAGAATTGCAGGAAATGATGCGGCTAAAAATAAAGAGCTTATGACTGCACTTACAGGTAAGGGTGAGTATACAATAACTGATGATATGAAAAAGGAGCTTTCAGACTTTTACGGAAATTACGCATCAGAAGTAGAAACTGCTGCGACTATAAAGAAGGTTTATGAAAGTGATTCGTATATTATGGATACGCATACAGCAGTAGCCGCAACCGTTTATGATAAATATGTAAAGGAAACAGGTGATGACACACCTACAGTTATAGCATCTACAGCAAGTCCTTACAAATTTACAAGAAGTGTTATGAATGCGATTGATAGTGAGTATGATAAGAAGACTGATTTTGAACTTGTTGACGAGCTTAATCGTCTGTCAGGAGTAAAGGTTCCACAGGCTATCGAAGATATAAGAACAGCACCTGTAAGACACAATACAGTTTGTGAAAAGGATAAGATGCTGGATGAAGTAAAGGGATTCCTTGGAATTTAGAAAATATAATAAGACAGTTCGTTTGTACCATCCTGTCTATAAATAAAACCAGGACTAAAGCATGAAAAAATGCCATAGAGGTCTTGGGACTTCTATGGCTTTTTCATTCCATTTTTTAAGGAGGTTAATATGTATACTTTAAAAACAAGATCAGGCTTTGACAGCGCGCATTTTTTAAAGGGTTATGACGGAAAGTGTTCAAATATACACGGACATCACTGGAGTGTTGAAATAATTGTCGGAAGTGACGTTTTAAGTTCGGATGAACAGACAAGAGGCATGGTTGTGGATTTTTCGGAATTAAAGAAGGATTTAAGAGAGATTACAGATGGTCTTGACCATAGTCTTATAATTGAAAAGGGGAGTCTTAAAGACAAAACCATGGAAGCTCTTAAAGAGGAAAACTTCAAGATTGTAGAGCTTGACATGAGACCGACGGCTGAAAATTTTGCAAAATATTTTTATGATCTTATGAGTGATAAGGGATATAAGGTTATAGAGTCAGTTGTTTATGAAACAAAAAATAATTGTGCAGGGTATAGACAGGATTAATCTATGGGAAAATTTAAGGTAGTGGAAAAATTCGTCAGTATCAACGGAGAAGCAAGGTGCGCGGGTGAGCTTGCCTGCTTTATAAGATTTGCAGGATGTAATCTTAATTGTTCTTACTGCGATACGAAATGGGCAAATGAAAAAAATGCACCGTATGAGATACTAAGCGAAGAAGAAATATATGGTTATATAAAAGATACTAATGTAAAAAATGTTACACTGACCGGTGGAGAACCGCTTATTCAGGATAACATTAAAAGACTTATCACAATGCTGTCGAGAGATAAGTCGCTCAGGATAGAGGTTGAAACCAACGGAGCGGTTGATTTAAAGGAGTATTATGATATAGGAGATAATGTTACATTTACTGTAGATTATAAGCTCCCTAAAAGCGGCATGGAAGATAAGATGTGCATGGATAACTTTAAGAATATTCAAAGCACGGATACGGTTAAATTTGTTGTTTCGGATTATAATGATTTGTTAAAGACAAAGGAAATCATTGATAGATATGAGCTGGATAAAAAAACAATGGTTTACATAAGTGCTTGCTTTCGTGAAATTAAAAATGAAGATATAGTAAAATTTATGATAGATAATAATATGAATTCAGTCAGACTTCAGCTCCAGATACATAAATATATATGGAGTCCTGATAAGAAAGGAGTATAAAATGGCAATAGATAAGGATGCGATAAGAGAACATATAAGAGGTATAATAACAGCGCTTGGCGACAATCCCGATAGAGAGGGATTAAAGGAAACTCCCGACAGGGTTGCGCGTATGTATGAGGAAGTATTTGAGGGCATGAACTATACCAATGATGAGATTGCGGATATGTTCACGAAGTATTTTGAAAAGCCCGAGAGTGACTGCAAGGAAATGGTGTTTGTTAAGGATATAGAGGTATTCAGTTACTGTGAGCATCATATGGCACTTATGTATGATATGAAGGTTTCTGTGGCCTATATTCCAAAGGATAAGGTTTTGGGCTTGAGTAAAATTGCAAGAATAGCTGATATGGTTGCCAAGAGATTACAGCTTCAGGAAAGAATCGGTACTGATATAGCATATATAATGAAAAAGGTTACGGGCTCAGAGGATGTAGCTGTGATTATCGAAGGCTGTCACAGCTGTATGACAGCGCGCGGTATAAAAAACCGAAGTTCAAAAACCATAACCACAACCTTCAGCGGTCAGTTTTTAGAAGATGCAGCCTTGCAAAACAGACTGATGCTGCTCTTGAAATAAAAGTGTATCACGACAATATGAAAGGAATAAAACAATGAAAAATATGGATGAAGCTGTTGTTATACTAAGCGGTGGACAGGATAGTACGACATGCCTGCTATGGGCAAAGAAAAATTATAAAAAGGTTTTTGCAATTTCCTTTGACTATAATCAAAGACACATCAAGGAGCTTGAGTGTGCAAAGGAAATATGTGACGAGCTTGGTGTGGAACACCGGATACTTGATATGGAATTACTAAATCAGCTGGCACCAAATTCACTTACACGTACAGATATAGAGGTTGACGAAGATGCACCGGAGGATGGAACACCTCCTAATTCATTTGTTGACGGAAGAAATATGGTTTTTATTCTTTTTGCAGCAATTTTTGCAAAACAAAAGGGAATTAGTGATATAATAACAGGAGTATCACAGAGTGATTTTTCCGGATATCCGGATTGCAGGGATGTATTTATTAAATCGATGAATGTTACACTTAATCTTGCAATGGATTATGAATTTAATATTATTACTCCTCTTATGTGGATTGACAAGGAAGCAACCTGGGCATTGGCAGATAGCCTTGGTGGATTTGAACTGGTCAGAGAGAAAACGCTCACATGCTATAATGGTATAAAGGGAGACGGATGCGGAAGCTGTCCGGCTTGTAAGCTTCGCAAGAGGGGATTGGAGGCATACCTTGAGAAAAAAACTTCTGTTCATAATTAATCCAAATGCCGGTAAGACGGCTATAAAGGATGTATTATTTGAAATAATAATGGTGTTTTCCGATGCAGGATATGAGGTGGTTACTTATCCTACAACCGGACCGACTGATGCTGAAAGAAAGGTTAAGACGGACGGGGCAGACTATGACCTTATTGTTTGTGCCGGAGGAGACGGAACTCTTGAAAACACTGTAAGCGGATATATGCTTATGGGTGAAAAAAAGGTACCGCTTGGTTATATACCATGCGGCTCGACAAACGATTTTGCAAGAACGGTAGAAATTCCGCCCAATAAGGTTCAGGCGGCGAAGGATATCGTAAACGGTACTCCAAAATGTCTGGATGTGGGACAGTTTGAAGATAAATATTTTATTTATATTGCATCGTTTGGTGTATTTACTGAAGTATCTTATAACACCAATCAGTCACTGAAAAAGGTTATGGGACATTCCGCTTATGTAGTTGAGGGCATAAAGGATTTGGCAAATGTTAAGGCTTATAAGCTTGAGGCGGATTTTGACGGAAAGGTTGTAACCGGTGAATTTATATTTGGAATGATTACAAATTCTCTGTCTGTTGGCGGTTTCAAGCTCAGGGGTACAAAGCATGTCGTGCTTGATGACGGAAAGTTTGACTGTCTGCTTGTAAGAAAACCTGCAAATGTAGCTGATGTTCAAAAAATTCTGACACAGGTGCTTACAAATAATATAGAGGATAAAGACGATATATTTTTTATTGCCAAAGCATCAAAGGTTGTTATAAAGTCTGAAGAGAAAATAAAGTGGACTCTTGATGGAGAGTTTGGTGGTGCGCATGACGAGGTAACCATAACAAATCATCAAAAGATACTAAAGCTTTGCCTGGATGGAAAATATACACTTGATGAAGCGGATATTGAAGAGGGACTTGAAAAGGAATTTTCAGACGCTGAAAATTCTGAAGAAGAATCGGATGAGAGCACCTTTGCAGATTATGGTGATGACTTTGAAGATAAGTGGGATTAGCTTCATGAGGCTTTATAAAATGAATTAAAAGCCCATTAATGACATATAATGTCATTAATGGGGCTTTTTCTTTACTTTTGGTAAAATTTGCCGTATAATTAGATTGATTTTTTATGTCGAGCTTTAGCGATTAATAAAATATATTAATTTCACTATATGCTCGTGAAAAATATTTAGGACTAAAAATATTTCATGTAAGGAGCTTGTTTTTAAAATGGGTAAATATTTTGGAACCGATGGCTTCAGGGGAGAGGCTAATGTTGATTTAACTGTAGAGCATGCGTTTAAGGTAGGAAGATACCTTGGATATTATTTTGGTAAGGATAAAAAGGGGGATGATAGAGCCAGAATCGTCATAGGTAAGGATACCAGACGTTCCAGCTATATGTTTGAATATTCCCTTGTTGCAGGTTTAACTGCAAGTGGAGCAGATGTTTATCTTATGCATGTAACACCTACTCCAAGTGTATCGTATATAGTCCGTTCGGATGAATTTGATTGTGGTATTATGATATCTGCAAGCCACAATCCTTTTTATGATAATGGAATAAAGCTTATTAATTCTCACGGTGCTAAAATTGAGGCATCCGTAGAGGAAGAAATTGAAAAATATATAGATGGCGAGATACCGGAGATTCCACTTGCAACCAAGGAAAAGATAGGCAGAACTACTGACTATTCTATGGGCAGAAACAGATACATAGGTTATCTCATGACTCTCCCTACAAGAGCTTTTAAAAATCTTAAGGTTGGGCTTGACTGCTCTAATGGTGCTGCTTCAACCATAGCAAAAGCAGTTTTTGATGCTCTGGGAGCAAAAACCTATGTTATAAGCAACGAGCCGGATGGTACCAATATAAATGATAATTGCGGTTCCACTCATATAGAAAATCTTCAAAAATTTGTAGTAGATAACGGACTTGATGTGGGCTTTGCTTATGATGGTGATGCAGACAGATGTCTTGCGGTTGATGAAAATGGCTCACTTGTTGATGGTGATCATATTCTTTATATATGTGGTAAGTATTTAAGAGATAAGGGAAATCTTGCTGGTAATACCGTTGTAACAACTGTAATGTCAAATCTCGGATTATACAAGGCATTTGATGCTGAAGGCATTAATTATGAGAAGACAGCGGTTGGTGATAAATATGTATATGAATGTATGATGGAAAAGGGCTATATGCTTGGCGGAGAACAGAGCGGACATATTATATTTGCAAAAAATGCCAGAACCGGTGACGGTGTTCTTACCTCTCTTAAGATGATGGAGGTTATGGTTGAGAATAAATGTAAGATGTCTGAACTTTCAAGAGGTCTTAAGATTTATCCACAGCTTCTGGTAAATATCAGAGTAAAGAGTAAGCCTGAAGTTGTATCGGATAAGGATGTGCTTGATGCTGTAAAAGAGGTAGAAGAAAAGCTTGGGGATAATGGTCGAATTCTCCTTCGTGAAAGCGGAACCGAACCTCTTATCAGAGTAATGGTAGAGGCTGAAACGGATGAGCTTTGCAACGAATATGCAAATAAGGTCGCCAATATTATAAAAGAAAAGGGCTACGAACAGTAATTTTGTTTTATAGAATTATGGTTTAATCCTATCAGTGTAGTTTTCTGATAGTGTAAAGGATAAGTATGAAAAGAAAGTTAAGAAAACTGGAAACAACTATAATATTTGTGATAAAGTCAGTACTTTACTTTGTGTTGTTTTGGAGCTTCTACGGAATGTATGCCCGTTCAAACTGGCAGCTTCTTAATTTGTCCAGAACATCAGCGGTTACAATTGCAACTTATGTAGTTGTTTCTTATATGTTTGCAAATATATACGGCAGATATGATATAGGAAAAAGAAAAAGCAGACCGATAGTACATTCGCTGTTTTTGGCATCTATCTTTACTGATATTATTACCTTGCTCATGCTCTCAATCATGAACACAAATGCAACCAATAACAAATCATTTGAGATAGAGCAGCCTCTTTTGCTTATACCGATTCTTGTAATTCAGTATATTATAATTTGGATATTTGCGTATGGTGGAAATAAGCTTTATTTTATTATTTATGATCCTGAAAAGTGTGTGATCATAACATCGTCACAGCGAAGCCTCAATGCGGTTATAAAGGGAATTAAGAAATATAAGCTTCAGTATAAGATTAATTTAATTGCGGATTACCGGGATAAAAATTTAAAGAAATATATTACTGAAAATGAAACGATATTTATCTACGATGTGCCGATTAAGGAGCGAACCGAGATTATCGAGTTTTGTTATCAGAATATGAAAAACGTTTATTTTAATCCGGATATGCATGATGTAGTAGAGAAAAACTCACATCATATACTTTTGGATGATGTATCTATGTATGGAAATTATTCCAAGGGCCTAACGCTTGAGCAAAGAGCCGTAAAAAGAGTAGAGGATATTATTATATCTGTAATAGCTCTTATCTTATCCTCTCCGATTCTTTTGATTGCGGCAATAAGCATCAAGCTAGATGATAAAGGAAGCGTTATATTTAAGCAGAATCGTGCTACAAGAAACGGAAAGATTTTTTCTATATATAAGCTAAGGACAATGCGCGAGGATGTTGATAATTATTCTGTAATTGAGGATGACGAAAGAGTTACCAGGGTTGGTAGAGTTTTAAGAAAATACAGGATAGATGAGCTTCCACAGTTTTTCAACGTCCTTAAGGGAGATATGAGCGTAGTCGGACCAAGACCTGAAATGCTGGCAAATATATTTAACTATACTGATATACTTCCTGCATTTGAGTACAGATTAAGAGTTAAAGCCGGTATAACCGGACATGCCCAGATATCCGGAAAATATAATACATCACCTAAGGACAAGCTGATGCTTGATCTTATGTATATCGAAGAGTACAGTATGTGGCTTGATATAAAGCTTTTATTCCAGACGCTTATAGTTTTGCTTAAACGGGACAGTACGGAAGCCTTTAAGGATGAAGATGAACTTGTATTTTGCGAGTACAGTGAAGATGAGGCAATTAAGGCTGATGTTATAGAAGAAGAACTTGCAGAAGAAGAGGAAAAAGAGAAAAAAGAAAAAGAAGATAACAAGAAAGAGAAAGAAGAATATAAAAAAGAAAAAGAAGAGAGCAAGAAAGAAAAAGATAAGAAAAAAGATAAAAAATAAAGAAGATAATAAGGTGGAGGAAGATAATGAAAAAGATATTGGTTACAGGCTGCAATGGTCAGTTGGGAAGAGCCGTTAATAAGGAATATGAAAAGGATGATGTTACACTTATAAATACGGATGTAGCTGAGCTAGATATAACCGATATTAAAGCGGTTATGGATTTTGTTAATGATAATAAACCTGATGTAATAATTAATTGTGCAGCTCATACCAATGTTAATTTATGCGAGTCACAGTGGGATCTTGCTTATAAAATAAACGCAATCGGACCAAGAAACTTAAGTATAGCTGCAACAAGTGTAGGAGCAAAGATGATACATGTTTCAACAGATTATGTATTTGATGGATCCGCTACAGAGCCTTATGATGAATTTTCACCGGTTGCACCGCTTGGAGCATATGGCAAGACAAAACTTGAAGGTGAGAACTTCGTAAAGCAGTTTGCTGATAAATTTTTTATAGTAAGAACTGCATGGCTATACGGAGACGGAAAAAACTTTGTAAAAACCATGATTAATATAGGTAAGGAAAAAGGAGAGGTAGGCGTGGTTGCTGACCAGGTTGGTTCGCCTACAAGTGCAAAGGAGCTTGCCAAAGCAATTCATGTGCTTGAGCCTACTGATAATTACGGAGTATTTCACGGAACCTGTGAAGGATATTGTTCATGGGCGGATTTTGCAGAAAAGATATTTGAATACGCCGGTATGGATGTAAAGGTTAACAGACTTACAACAGAGGAATATCCTACACCTGCAAAAAGACCTGCTTACTCAGTACTTAATAATTACATGCTCACACTCACTACTGATTTTAAATTTGCCGAGTGGGAGGATGCATTAAAAGAATACTTTGACGAGATGAACTAAAACTTCTATATAAAGTATAAGGCTCTCAAATTAATATTTTTGGTGCTAAGCATGGCGTTAAGCGACAGCGTGCCATGCGTGTACCATAAAATATTAATTTGAGAGCCTTATATGTTTTGAAAATTTAAGAAGAGGGGAAGGGGAGCCGCTTGGTTTTAAGTGAACTCCCCTTCCATTTTATGAGAAAGATTTTTTATTTACTTTTTAAAGTGTTTCACCATACTCTTCAAAGATATGGTCATACATGGATGGAAGGCCTATAAACTCACAGCCGTATCTGTATCCATAGTCTCCGATCTCGGTTCTGTAAAGAATTTTAACAACTGAAAGAATAATTTCATCCGTGTTGTCAAATTCGATTGTTGCGTTGAAATAATAATCGGTTGGCAGCTTGGTAACTGACATAAAACCGATACCTGCTCTTGATATGTCAAAAACCTCAATCTCCGTATCAAGTGCGTCAATCTTAATTCCGTCCTGTTTAAAAAGATTAGATACTTCCAATTTTATCTTAATGGGAAGTCTTTTATTTTTTCTTTTTTCTTCCATATATACCTCCGTATTATTGATTTCGCACAAATATTTTTTTAATTATAACAAATTTTTCGGAAATATGCTATATAAATATTTGAAAAAATATAAAAAAGATTGTAAATTAATGGTTTAATATTTTGCTTGTTAGTTTATAATATTAATATTGATAAATCGTATGTAATGAAATATTTGTAATTACATACAGTAAATGAATAAAAAATCGGAGAAATATATGAAAATCAGAATGAATATAAATCAGCCAAATCCGGAGAGATTTGTAGAACAGGTAATGGATAAATATCATTTTGGAATCAATGAAAAGCAGGAATTGACGGATATATATAATAAAATAATGGATCAGGTTAAACCGTATGCAGCATATAGAATTAATCGCCGTGTGACGGGTATTAAGCTGATAGACGACAGTCAGACGGCTTTGGTAAGTATGACTCTTGGAAAGGGTATAGATGAATTAAAGGATGAATATACAAAAAAAGGAGAGCTTGATAAAGCCTATATGCTTGATTGCATTACAAATGAGCTCTTGATGAAGCTTTATGTTGAGTTTAATAATATGTATGCCAAATATCACAGAAGATATGTGAAAAGATATGTATTTATAGGAGATGAAATAAGCACAGAAAAAATACCGGAGCTTTTGCAGGAAATAAAGGAAACAGATAAAACTTCACAAAATAAGAATAAAGATGGAGACATAAAGGATGATTTAATGGCATTTAGTGAAGAAATCGGTTCAATGGAGTTGGTTGAAGGGGCTTCGGATAAAAAAAGCGAGAATGAAATAACTGCCAATAAATATGGTGTTCTTAATCCTGTAAAAAGTGTTATGTTTTATGCTGTATTAACTGAAAATCCTGCTCAGGTCTGTGAGGGAATATGTGAAAACTGTAACAATAAATCCTGTGAAAATAATCCATTTTATGTAGAGGAAGAGGATAAAACAAAGGATATTTGATGCACAAAAAAATATAGGATAAAATAATATATTTTTGTATTTACATTGACTTTTCAACATTGTATAATGTTTGCATTATGTGTGAATAATATACGGTTTTACAAGGAGGAAAAAAAGTGAGCGAGGTTTTGATCGAATTAAAGGGACTTAGCAAAAACTTCGGTGACCAGCAGGTACTTAAGGGTATAGATTTAAATATCAGAGAAAATGAATTTCTTACGCTTCTTGGTCCGTCCGGCTGTGGTAAGACAACTACCTTAAGAATTATTGCAGGCTTTGAGGAGCCAAGTCATGGTGAGGTAATCTTTGACGGTGTGGATATCGCTAAAATTCCTTCATATAAAAGAGAGGTTAACACTGTCTTTCAGAAGTATTCACTTTTTCCTTTTTTAAATGTATATGACAATGTTGCCTTTGGCTTAAAGATAAAGAAGATGGATAAAAAGCTTATAGAGCATAAGGTAAAGAGAATGCTTAAGCTGGTTGGCCTGGAAGGGTTCGATAAACGTGATGTTACCAAGCTTTCAGGTGGACAGCAGCAAAGAGTTGCTATAGCAAGAGCTCTTGTAAATGAGCCAAAGGTACTTTTATTGGATGAGCCTTTGGGTGCTCTTGATGCCAAGCTTCGTAAGGAGATGCAGATAGAGCTTAAGAAGATACAAAAAGAGGTCGGAATCACATTTATATTTGTAACGCATGACCAGGAGGAGGCTCTTTCCATGTCGGATACCGTTGTGGTTATGCATGAGGGTGTAATACAGCAGGTAGGTACTCCTGAGGATATATATAATGAACCGGAAAACAGATTTGTTGCCAGCTTTATCGGTGAGTCCAATATAATCGAGGCAACTATGATTAAGGATTGTCTGGTTTCCTTTGATGATTATGAATTTGAATGTGTGGATAAAGGATTTAAAAATAACGAAGCAGTTGAGGTTGTTATTCGTCCGGAGGATATAGATATAGTCAAGCCTAAGGAGGCAAAGATAAAGGGTAAGGTTTCGTCAATCATTTTTAAGGGTGTTCACCATGAGATCGTTGTTGAAACCAAGTATAGAGATTATCTTATACATACTACCGATTATTTCAAACCGGGACTTGAAGTGGGTCTTAAATTCGGACCGGATGACATCCATGTAATGTATCGTATGGATTGGGAGAACGGAGGAAACTAATGAAGCATTTTCGTAAGATGATCTGGCCGTATATAATATGGGCAGGCATTATAGTAGTTCTTCCGCTTCTTATGATCATACTATATTCGGTTACAAAGGGTGGAAATGAACTTCTTAATATACAGTTTACATTTGAAAATTTTAAAAGGATGACAGAACCTATATATGTGGATGTGTTTGTTAAATCCTTTAAGCTCGGTATCATATCGGTTATAATCTGTCTTTTGGCAGGATATACCCTTGCATATTTGATCACGTCCTTCAGTGAGAAGGTTCAGAGCGTTTTAATCCTTGTGGTTACGATTCCGATGTGGATTAATACCTTGCTCAGAACCTATGCATGGATTTCGCTTTTATCGGACAACGGTCTTATCAATACTGTGCTTGTTAAGCTTGGCTTTGAACCAATCAATATGATGTATACCGATTTTGCAGTGGTTCTCGGTCTTGTCAGTGATTTGCTTCCGTTTATGGTTATACCTATATATACGTCACTTAGCAAGATGGATCATTCGCTTATAGAGGCGGCTCATGATCTGGGTGCCAACAGGTTTAAGACCTTTTGGAGAGTGACCTTTAAGCTTTCTATACCGGGAGTTTTAAATGGTGTAATTATGACCTTCCTTCTTTCTATCTCAACCTTCGTCATACCGAAGCTTTTGGGAGGAGGACAGTATACACTTATCGGTAACCTTATCGAAAATCAGTTTATCTCCATAGGTGACTGGAATTTCGGAAGTGCCATCTCGGTTATACTTGCATTTATTATACTTATGTCAATCACATTTATGAAGAAGATTGATAAAGATGAGATAGAGGAGGAGTAGCGGCTTATGAAAAAGAAAAAAATAGGCGCTATCCTTTACATAGCACTTTGTTTTATATTTTTATATCTGCCGATAGTTGTGACGATGTTTTATTCATTTAATTCATCCAAGTCACTTACGAAGTTTCAGAGCTTTTCTTTAAGATGGTATCAAAACCTTTTTGAGAGCAGTGAAATAATGAGTGCGGTTTGGGTTTCCCTTTCTATAGCAATACTGGCAACTATCATATCAACTGTGTTGGGTACGCTTACCTCTATCGGACTTTCAAAAAATAAAAAGGTTTTAAAGGAGCTTGTTATAAATGTAAACAATGTTCCGATTATGAATCCGGATATCGTTACGGCTATAGGACTTATGATACTTTTTTCCGCATTTCATCTGGAAAAGGGTTATCTGACGATGCTCCTTGCGCATATTGCATTTTGTACACCTTATGTAATTACGAGTGTTTATCCAAAGGTAAGAACCATGGATCCGAATCTGGCCAATGCTGCCATGGATCTTGGTGCTACACCGTTTCAGGCGCTTACCAAGGTAATCCTCCCTATGCTTAAGGAGGGAATCTTTGCAGGTGTGCTTTTGGCATTTACAATGTCCTTTGACGACTTTGTAATTTCTTACTTTGTAACGGGTAACGGAGTATCCAACATCTCGATTGTTGTTTACAACATGACCAAGAGAACAAATCCAACCATAAATGCGCTTTCGACAATAGTTATTTTGGTTATTGCGATTACGCTTATTTTGGTAAATGTTATCCCTGCCATAGCAGGAAGAAAGAAAAAAAACGATACTGATCAACAAAAGGAGGAGATAATAAGTTGAGAAAAACGTCTATCATGAAAAAAATCGCCTGTGCAGTTATGGCGATGACTCTTAGCATGAGCCTTTTAACAGGCTGTGGAAGTAAGAGTGACAAGACCTTAAAGGTCTACAATGCAGGAGAGTATATTGACACTGACCTTATTCATGATTTTGAAAAGGAATTTAATTGTAAGGTGGTTTATGAAACCTTTGATTCCAATGAATCTATGTACACAAAGGTTCAGAGTGGAGAGAAGTACGATGTAATCATTCCGTCTGATTATATGATTGAAAGACTTATCAAGGAAGATAAGCTTCAAAAAATCGATTGGTCTTTAATACCTAATGCAGATGGCTTGGATGAAAACGTATTAGGTCTTGCATGTGATCCGGATAATGAGTATTCGGTACCTTATTTCTATGGTAATGTTGGTATCCTTTATGATAAGACTTTAGTTGATGAGGCTGATTTGAAGGATGGCTGGGAGATTCTTAGAAATGAAAAATATAAGGGTAAGCTTTATATGTATGATTCTGAAAGAGATTCTTTCATGATAGCTTTAAAAGCACTTGGATATTCTATGAATACAACTGACACCAAGGAAATCGATGAGGCATATGAATGGCTGGCTGACCAGAGAGATAGCATGGATCCGGTTTATGCAGGTGATGATGTTATCGACAACATGATTTCCGGTAATAAGGCTATGGCTATAGTTTATTCGGGTGATGCAACTTATATTATGTCCGAAAATGAAAATCTTGCATTTTTTGCTCCTGAAGAGGGCACAAACATATGGAATGATGCAATGATTATAACCAAAGATTGTGCCGATACAGAGCTTGCACATGAGTTTATCAATTTCATGCTTGATCCTGACAACGCATATGCCAACACAGCAGAGGTTGGTTATACTTCACCGGTTATCGAAGCACGTGACAAGGCGGCAGCAGATGACTACGCAGACATCGATGCATATATTCCTGATATGACACGCTCTAACGATGAAGTATTCAGATATCAGGATCCAGAGACCAAGGCATACTTCGCAGAGCTCTGGACTAAAATTAAGGCTGCAAATTAGGGTGTTTGATTGCACTGATACAGCCTGTATGTAAGGACAGATTTGAGACTTTTAAACAGCCTTGAATAACAAAATAAGTACTTATCAAAGCTCGCTTGCGCTAATGCTGTTGATAAGTACTTTTTTGATTATTCAAGGCTGATTTTTGGTTTATGACTGTCCTTATATACAGGCTGTATCCTGCCATCAAACGACATGCTGCGCATGTCAACATTTTTTATATACAGTCTTAATTGCTTGAAGTATTTAAATAGAGCATATGAAAACTGTTTCAAAAATTTTATTTCCTTTTTAGGAAATTAAGCAGCTCATCGGTTGAGAATATATATTTGGTATGACAGAAGTCACAAACAACCTCTATTGGTTGGTTGTCTTCTATCATGGATGCGATTTCTTTTTTACCGAGACTTATGACTGCGGCTTCGACACGTTCCTTACTGCAGTCACATACGTAAGCACATGGTATGGTATCGGTGACTTCGATATCGTAGTCATCAAATATTTTACCGATTATTTCCTCTATGGTGAGTCCTTCTTCAAGAAGCTTTGTAAAGGAGAAGTCCTTGAGACGTTCTTCAAGCATGGATATGGTGCTTTCCTCTGCAAATGGCATAAGCTGGATGATGAAGCCGCCGGCTGTTTTTACAGAGGTATCGTCATTTAAGGTTACACCGAGTGCAACTGATGAAGGTATCTGCTCGCTGGTTACAAAATAATATGTTAAGTCCTCTGCTATTTCACTGGATACAAGATGAGTCTGACCGATATATGGTTCTTTAAGACCGATATCCTTTATGACGCTCATAACACCAAGGTCAACGGCCTTGGCAACATCCTTTGCAGGAAGCATTACATCCGGTTCGCTTACATATCCCTTTACCTCACCTTTGGTATTGGCAGTGACTAAAAGTCCCTTTATAGGACCTTGACACTGGATTCTTATGGTAAGTTTGTCATCATCGTTTTTACACATGGCGCCCATCATGACTCCACCCATAAGAAGTCTTCCGAGTGCATTGGTTACAACCGGGCTTGTGTTATGTGTGATTCTCGCTTTTTCAACTGTATCTGTTGCAAGGCAGGCAAAAAATCTTACCTGATTATCTGCCGCCATTCCTCTTATAATATAGTCTGACATAATTTCTCTCCGTTTCAATTTTATTTTCCGCTTTCGCGAGCGATGACATATATTCTTTCACAATTTTCATCCGCAGGATTTTTTGTAAATGCATCGTAAGCAGTTACAAATTCCAAGCCTGATGCATTTATTAATTCTTTTATTTTTGATAAGGTATATCCTTTTTGTAAATGAAATTCCTCATATTTTCTGTATAGATTATCGTTTTCGGAATTTATATCAGTTTTTCTTTTGTTTGGTCTTGCCGAATTATTGTTTGCATTTTCTTTGATAAAGATACTTAAGCTAAGCTCGTTTATGTCATTATTTCCAACATAATAATTATCCCATATAAAGCTTATGTCCTCCCTATCCTCGGCTATGGTTGCGTCGGCAACCACATCCCTATAATAATGTCTGGTATTGAAGTCAAATATTAATATTCCTTTAGGGTCAAGGTAATTGTTTACAAGCTTGAATACCGTAAGCAGGTCATCATCCTCGGTTATATAATTGATGCTGTCACATATGCTTATGCAGGCAGCTACCGTACCGTATAATTCGAATTCACGCATATCCTGACACAGGTACAGGGAAGAGGAGTTATTTTCCGTTTTCTTTTCATTTGCGATATCCAGCATGGAGGCGGAATTATCTATACCGATCATATCGTAGCCTGACCTTGCAAGACGTTCGGTTATATTGCCCGTGCCACAGCCAAGCTCGGCTATGATTCCATCGTTTATGCCATATTCAGTTAATAGTCCGTGCAGGTATGAAAACCATTCATCATACGGAATATTGTCCATAAGACGGTCATATACGGCTGCGAAATCGGAATATGCCTCGTTCATATTTTTCTCCTTGAATAGCTCGACTGTCAAATTAAGTATGCAGTTAATGATATATTAAGAAGCCGATTTGTTAACTCACCATCAATTTGTGAAATCAGTGCACTCGTAATTTTGATATTCGCACGAAAACGATAAACTCACTTCGTTCAAACATATCGTTTTCTGAGCGAATATCTTAAATCACTCGTGTCTGATTTTACACAAATTGGGCGAAATGTTAACGAAATCGGCTTTTAATATATATTAACTGCAATAATACTTGATTTGACAGTCTGATTTTCACTATATGGAATTATAAGTGAAATTATTATTTATTGCAATATATTGAGAGAAAGAATATTGAATTAAGGTATTAAGAATAATGAAATAAGGTATAGAAAATAATGATTTAATGTATAAAGAGTAATTAGAAAAATTAGAACGTTATGTGAAATGTGTGGTGGGAAAATTATTGTAATAAAAGGGTGGTTATATTATAATAACTATATGTTTTTATTGTTATAAGAGGTGGGTTGGTGTATGAAATGATATATGTTTTTAAGGAGGTACATTATGGGAGAAATAAGCTTTGAAACTTCGAGTCCGATTTTTTACTGCGCGGTTGATTACAGCAACGCTACCGTTGAGGTTGCTGCAAAAGGAACAATTTTTGTAGAGGATGTGGAGGATGAACAAAAGGAGTACATCAGGCAGAGAGTACTTTATTATCTTAATTTTGAGATTACAAAATTGAGCGGAAATGTTCCTGTGGAGAAACTTGCTGAAAAGAAGGACGAGCTTGCGCAAAATATCATAAATCAGCTGGCAGCGGAGCAGATATCCGTTAATCTTATAATTGAGGATATAGGTGCAACTGCATCATCCATAGAACCTGTTGCACATCTAAAAAGAGAGATTAATAACGGACAGAATAGCTCTATGTCCTTTACCGGTGTTGTTATGTCACCGGGTGCGGCAAATATGATTGGTAATCTCTTTTCAGGGCAGTAAAGTAAAAATACATAAAAAGGAGCAGACAAAAATGGTTAAGGATACTAAAGACAAGAAATTGACAGTAGCAGGATATAAGGGTATTTCAACAGAAAATCTGGAAAGCTTTTCAAAGGATTTCAACAAGGATCGTGCAAATCTCATAGCGGCAAATGCGGCAGTAAAAAGCGGTGTGCTTGAAGCGGCAGCGGATTATGGCAGAATAGGGGAGCTTCCTATGAGCTTTTCCATAGATTTAAAGCAGGGAAAGATTACTAATCAAAAGGCAAGCGGACGATGCTGGCTTTTTTCTGCGTTAAATACTATGCGTTTTGAGATAATACATAAGTATAATTTGGACAATTTTGAATTGTCGCAGAATTATCTTTTCTTTTATGATAAATTGGAAAAGGCTAATTTTTATCTTGAAAGTATATTGAAGACCTTGGATGAACCCGTGGATGGCAGACTTTATTCATTTATTAATTCAGCGCCTTTAGGTGATGGCGGTCAGTGGGATATGTTTGCCAATCTCGTAGAAAAGTATGGTGTTGTTCCAAAGGAAAATTATGATGATGCGGCAAGCTCCACAAGCTCAAGATGGTTCGACCAGTATCTTACTACAAAGCTTAGGGAGGATGCATATAAAATAAGGACGCTTTCAAAAGAGGGTAAGAAGAAGTCTGAGCTTGAAAAGGAAAAGACAAAAATGATTTCAGAGTTTTATCGTATGCTTTGTATCTCTTTAGGTGAGCCGCCTAAAAAGATAGATTTCACACTTCGTGATAAGGACGGCAAGGTATATCAGGACTTTGGAATTACCCCTAATGAATTTTATAAAAAATATGTAGGTATGAAGCTTACGGATTATGTGAGTATAATAAATGCACCTACCGGGGACAAGCCGTTTGGAAAGCTGTATACTGTTAAATTTTTAGGAAATGTAGCTGAGGGTAAGCCGATTACATATCTTAACCTTAAAATGAAGGAGATTAAGAAGGCGGTTATTGCACAGCTTAAGGATGGACATCCTGTATGGTTTGGCTCGGACTGCAGCAAGTATTCACTTCGTAAGGAAGGAGTATTTGATAAGAAGGCTGCCAATCTCGAACAGCTTTATGATGTAAAATTTGGCATGGATAAGAGCGAGAGCCTTATCTATGGTGACAGTGCCATGAATCATGCCATGGTTATACTCGGTGTAAATATAAATGAAGCCGGAAAGCCGGACAGATGGCGTATAGAAAACAGCTGGGGCAAGGATGCAGGCAGAGATGGGTATTATGTGGCATCCGATGAGTGGTTTGATGACTATGTATATCAGGTGGTTGTAAATAAAAAATATCTAAGCAAGGATACAAGGGAGCTTTTAGACCAGCCGCTTATAGAACTTGAGCCTTGGGATCCTTTCGGAACGCTGGCTTAGTTCATCAATTTTTTCTTATAGATGGTTATATACGATATATTTTATGATGTACGCATAGCTCTCTGTCGCTCACGCTATGCTTATAAGGAGATAATTAAAAGAGAAGTACTCTCTGATCTGCCTATGGTTTTTGCGGATTTCAATGCAAAAAATGTAAAATGTACTGAGATTCCTGCGATGGCTACCGAGATGAGTAAGGTTTTAACAGGCAAGCTTAATGAAAGGGGACGTAAGTGTACAGTAAAGCTTGCAGCTATTAATATGGATGAAGAATCCAAGCAAGCGCTCATGCAAGCGATGAATGAGAGAGAAAATGCTAAATTTGCAGATGCTCGGGCTGTCATGGAACAGGCGGAGCAAATGAGAGCGATGCAGGCAGCAGGAGTTTATGCGGGTAGTGCTGTGGCATATAACGGAGCAGCGCCAAAGCCGGTACAAGCTCAGACAGGAAGTATAAACCGTCCTAAATTCTGCCCGAATTGCGGTACACCGGTTGGACTGACAGGTAAATTCTGCGGAAACTGCGGAAGCCCGCTTGGAGTATAAAACAGTGTTAAGAGATATGTGATAGGAGGCGTGAACCGTGTCACATATCTTTTCGTTACATATGTAGCTTTTAGGAGGAGAAAAACCATGCAAAGCTGGTTAAAGGATACCGTATTTTACGAAATATATCCTCAAACATTTTATGATACCAACGCCGATGGAATAGGCGACATACAAGGAATTATTGAGAAGCTTGATTATATTAAGGAGCTTGGCTGTAATGCTCTTTGGATTAATCCTTGCTTTGACTCGCCGTTTAAGGATGCCGGATATGATGTAAGGGATTATAAGAAAATAGCTCCAAGATACGGAACCAATGATGATATAAAGGAGCTTTTTGAGACCGCACACAGGAAAGGTATTCGTGTACTTTTGGATCTTGTGCCGGGACATACTTCCGAGGAACATATATGGTTTAAAGAAAGTGGAAAAGCAACTAAAAATGAATATTCAGGCAGGTACATTTGGACGGATTTCTGGATTAAGGGTATAGCAAATCATCCGTATATAGGCGGTGAAACCGAAAGAAACGGTACATATATGCTTAACTTCTTTAAGTGCCAGCCGGCACTTAATTACGGATGGAAGAAAAAGAAGGAAAGCTGGCAGACGGGTATGTATGAGGAGGATGCACTTGCAACCAGAGAGGCGATAAAGGACGTTATGCGTTTCTGGCTTGATATGGGTTGTGACGGTTTTCGAGTGGATATGGCTGACTCGCTTGTTAAGGATGATGATGAGGATAAGTCCGGAACCTGTGAGGTATGGCGTGATATAAGAGCTATGCTTGATAAAGAATATCCTAAAGCTGCTATGGTTTCTGAATGGAGTAACCCTCGCCTTGCCGTAAACAGTGCAGGCTTTGACATGGATTTTTATCTTGATCATTGGCATAACGGATACAATACACTTATGCGCGATTATGAGTCAAATGAAGTTGATAACAGCTATTTTAAGAGTGATGCGGATGGTGATATAAACAGGTTTTTGGAGGACTATCTCACAAAATATAATTTTACCAAAGATCAGGGATATATAAGCTTTATGACCTGTAATCATGATACGATAAGACCAAGCTTTAATTTAAGTGAAGATGAATTAAAGGTTGCATATGCATTTTTATTTACCATGCCGGGTGTACCGTTTTTATATTATGGCGATGAGATTGGAATGAAATATATACCGGATATGCCTTCAAAGGAGGGCGGATATACACGTACCGGAAGCAGAACGCCTATGCAGTGGAATAATGGTTTAAATGACGGATTTTCAACAGCGGAAAAGAAACTTTTATATCTTCCGGTTGATGAGAGCGAAGCCGCAGTATCTGTGGAAAAGCAGATTGAAGATGAAACTTCGCTTTTAAATACTGTGAAGATGATACTGGATTTAAGACATAAGTATGAAGACCTGCAGGCAGACGGTTCATTTGAAGTTGTTTGCAGTAAAAAGGATGAAGCCTTTGTCTATAAAAGAGGCAGTCTGATTATATTGGTAAATCCAAAAAACAAGGCGGTTTCAACCGGTGTTGATGTAAGCGGATATGAGAAAATATTTGAGATAGGCGGGATGGATGGAAAACTGGTCAAACCGCAATCCTTTATAATTTTTGAAGAGAGATAAATGATATGAACGAGAGTATACTTTTAAAATTTGAGAACCTGCATAATACCAGAGATATTGGTGGAATGGTAACGAAGGATAATAAAAGCATAAAAAAAGGAAAGCTTTTCAGAAGCGGACATTTGTTTGAGGCGAGTGAAAATGATTTAAAGAGGCTTTCAGATTGTGTAGATGTTATAGTTGATTTCCGTACGGATAAGGAAAAGGGTGAAAAGCCCGATCCTGTTATCGGACAGACTGATTATTATCATCTTCCGATAATTGAAAGTCTCACAGCAGGTGTTACAAGAGAAAAGGATGCTGATGAAAAGGCGATGGAAATGCTCATGATGGAACCGGAAAAAGCAAAAGCATATATGTGTAATACATATATAGGCTTTGTCGGAGGAGAATTTCCGATTTCCCAATATGAAAAGTTTGTAAGGCTGTTACTTGAGGATAGGGATAAGGGAGTATTGTGGCACTGTACGGCAGGTAAGGACAGGGCAGGCTTTGCATCAGTGATAGTTGAAGAAATTTTGGGAGTGGAGAGAGACGTTATAAAAGAGGACTATCTTAAAACCAATGTGTATCTTAAAGAGGACATAAAGGCTCTTGTTAATATGCTTCAAAATATGACAGGTGTAAAATCTGAAAAATCCGAGGAGGCATTAAAATATTTATTTGGTGCCGAACCGGATTATCTGGATACATTATATAAAGAGATTGATGATAGGTTCGGAAGCTTTGAAAACTTTATAACTTTCGGTCTTCATATAAGCAAAGAAGAACAGAGAAAACTTAAGGATAAATATTTGGAGTGAAATTTTGTGATATGGGACGTGATCCCTGTCACATCAAGGTCAAAAATTAATGAATAATATATACAGGCAGTTGAAAGAAAAGTTCATAATGAAGGATGCATATTCTGACTGGAAGGATTATCGTGAGAGTCTCACAGATATCGTTTTATCATATCCGGGGGAAAAGCTTGCCATAGTAGGTGCAGGAAGATGTAATGATATAGATGTAGACAGACTTTATGAAACATTTTCCGGTATAACCCTGATTGATATAGATGAAGAAGCGATGAGGGAAGGAATGGCACGTCTTGATGATGTAAATATCGAAAAGACGGAAATAAAAAGACTTACTTTAAACGGACTTTACGAAGAAGATATAGGTGCGTTTTGTGATGAACTGTTAAATTATGTGAGGACCCAAGGTAATAATCTTACGAAAGAAGCTTACGAGAATAAGCTGCTTGATATGTTCGATGAATTAAAAAATAAAATGCTTTCATGTATGGAGCTTTTGGATGATAGGTTTATTAGAGGAAGCTTTGATGTTGTCGTTTGTAACGGAGTTTTTAGTCAGTTTTTTTCTATGATATCTTATTTTGTTCATTCGGTTTCCTATAGTATAAGTGATGCAGGTTTATTTGATATTGCGGATATCGTGGTCGTAGCTGATAAAAAGTTATCTATAATAAATGATGAAATTATACCGGTTATAATAAAAGGTATTATTTGCATGGCTGAAAAAACAGTTATATTTGGAAATGAGTATAATAAGGCAGAAGGAGCATATCAGTGTATAAAGTTCATAAAAGATAACTATGAAACTGATGAAAAAATAATAAGGTGGAAGTTTAACTCAAAGGAAAAAACAGAGTATGATATGCTTATTCAGATAATAAATAAAAATATTGAAATTTGAGATAGTAAAGGAAAATATATGAATATACTGATAGCAATGGATTCCTTCAAGGGAAGTCTCACATCCCTTGAAGCCGGAAACGCTGTACGTGAAGCAATTATAAATAATTTCAAAGATGCAAATGCTGAGGTTTTTGAAGTCGCAGATGGCGGAGAAGGATTGACCGAAGCATTACTTTCCATGCACGATCATATGATAAGAAAAATCCCTGTTACAGGTCCTATCGGTGAAAAGGTTGAAGCTTCCTATGGAATTTATAATAAGGACGGTAAAAGATGTGCGGTTATGGAAATGGCAAAGGCTGCAGGTCTTACACTTGTGCCGGAAGAAAAAAAGAACCCGCTTTATACTACCACCTATGGAGTAGGCGAGATGATTCTTGACGCCATAAACGAGGGATGTCAAAGCTTCATAATAGGAATTGGAGGAAGCGCAACAAATGATGCAGGTATAGGTATGCTTCAGGCGTTGGGATTTCATTTTCTTCGTGAGGATAATAGTGAGGCTTCGTTTGGAGCAACAGCCTTAAGGGATACAGTAAGCATTTCCAATGAAGATGTTACGGATAAACTGCATGATTGTGAATTTTGTATAGTATGTGATGTGAAAAATCCTTTGTATGGTGATAGTGGCAGCAGTATGGTGTTTGCACCACAAAAGGGAGCAACATATGAGCAGGCGAAGGATATGGATGCATGGATGAAGCGATATGTGGATATTGTTAAAAAATATTATCCAAAGGCAGATGCATCCGCAAGCGGTGCAGGCGCGGCAGGCGGACTCGGCTTTGCCTTTCAGGCATTTCTTGGAGCAAAATTGGAGCGCGGTATAGAGGTAGTACTTAACGAAAACGGATTTGCTAAGAGTGTTAAAAAGGCCGACCTTGTGATAACGGGTGAAGGAAAACTGGATGAACAGACTGTCATGGGTAAAGTGCCTGTTGGTGTTGCGGAGTATGCAAAGAAGTATGGTGTAAGAGTAATAGCGTTTGGCGGTCTGGTTGATAAGGATTCGGTAGATAAGCTTAACGCTTGTGGGATTGATGAATGTTATCAAATCACACCTGAAGGAATGGATATCAGGGAGGCATTAAAAAGGGATATTGCTATAGACAATCTTAAGAAAAAAGTGGGTAATATTATACACAGTTGAAAGAAATAAAAATTAGTGCTATAATTTTTTTGCATCTACGAAAGGGGAAGTAGATGAATTTTTTTGAACGTGAAGTTAGTTAAAACTAACATATATGGAGGCTTTGATTATGGAGAAATATCATATTGAAAAAAATACCGTGCAGGAGACCTTGATAATTCCTTTATATGGCAGAAAAATTTGTTCGGATTATTTTCCTCATCTATTTAAGGATGAGGAGGCAAAACGTATCTGTAATATGCTGGATTATGATTTTTCCGAAAAAGGAAAAAAGATGGAAAAGGGCATAGGGCTCTTTGGTGCCCTTGAGGTTGCCCAAAGACAATACGATCTTGCATGGGAGGTAAAGGATTATCTTAAAAAGCATCCAAATGCAGCTGTGGTAAATCTTGGCTGTGGCTTGGATGATACATTTAGAAAGTGCGATAACGGAACCTGCAAGGGATATAATATCGATATGCCGGATGTTATAGCTATAAGAAATGAGCTTCTTCCTGCCGGAGACAGAGAAAAAAATCTGGCTTGTGACTTAAATGATTATAGATGGATGGATGAGATAGATGCCGGTGACGGAGCGGTATTTTATGCTGCGGGAGTATTTTATTATTTCAAGACAGAGGTTTTGAAAAAGCTTTTTTCGGCTATGGCTGAAAAATTTCCAAAGGGTGTACTGGTATTTGATTCATGCAATAGGAGGGGTGCAAAGATGATGACAAAGACCTGGCTTAAGGAAGCGGGTATAAGTGATGTCGGTGCATTCTTTTCTGTTGAGGATTATAAGGAGCTTGAAAGCTGGAGCGATAATTTTGATTCTGTTTCGGCTAAGAGTTATATGCGCGGATACAGAGACATATATGATGACGTGAAGGGCGTGCACAGAACGATGATAAAATTTTGTGACAAGATGGTTTATATGAAGATAATAAAAATTGAGTTTAAGTAATGTTATGTATGACTTGATTTTAATTATAGATAAGGAGAGAAAAAATGGGATTATTTAAAGATTATGTGAGTCAGACACGAAAGCCGGAGGGTACACTTGGCAAAATGATGTTAAAGGGGATGAACAGTGGTCACGCAAAGATGGCTGACTGGGGTCTTTCACATTTGACCAAGATTACACCAAAGGAGATTGCAGAGCTTGGATGTGGCGGTGGAAGAAATGCAGGAGAGCTGCTTAAAAAATACAGTGATGCAAATGTAACTGCTATAGATTATTCACCGCTTTCGGTTGAAAAAGCAACTGAATATAATAAAAAGGAGATAGATGCAGGAAGATGCGTCGTAAAAGAAGGTGATGTTTCCAAGCTTCCTCTTGAAGCGGGCAAATTTGACCTTGCGACAGCATTTGAAACAATTTACTTCTGGCCGGGACTTGAAAAATGCTTCGGCGAGGTAGCTAGGATATTAAAACCGGGTGGATATTTTATGATCGTAAATGAATCCGACGGCACAGACAAGGCAAGCATCAAGTTTGAAAAAATTATCGAGGGTATGAAGGCTCATACGTCTGATGAGATAGAAGAAGCACTTAAGGCGGCAGGTTTTTCTAAGATTAAAGTTGACCATCATAAGTCAAAGCCTTGGATAACGGTATTAGCAAAAAAATAAAAGTAATATAGTGGTTATAAAATTAAATATATGATATAATAACGAAAAAAGATGGTATCATGCATGCATGAATGCCACTTTTTTTCTATTATTTGGAGAAGCGTTGATGATTGTTAGCTTACTGTGTTATAATATCGAGTATAAGCGAAAACCAAAGCATATACGGAGCAGATATAAGAGCTTTGAAGATGCGTGCTTGCGAGACAGAAAATATATTCGGGATGAAAAGGGGGCATTTCATGGACGATATTAAAAGAGAGAAATACTATGAATTACTTGAGAAGATATCTGATTATACAAGCAGAGCCAATAATTTTGACAGGGAAAAATTTATAGAGCTTTTGCCGGAATTTTGTATTATGTTTCGTCTTGCTAAGGGCGTTACGGAGTTTTATACCAATCCGCGTCTCGAACAGGAAGGAAAAGGGGAAATCCTTGTTGACTTTGATAACGGAAAGGGCGAGGTTGTAGTTTTAAGAAACAGAGTGGTTACGCCTGCGTATGCGGTAATTATTGGAACTATATATATGGCCAAAGATGAGGAACCTCTCGATGATGAAGAACTTGAAAAGGTAGATATAGTGCTTCGTATGGTTCTTAGTTTGGTTGCCAGAAACCGTTTACAAAATACCATGTATAAGTTTGCATATTATGATGATGACAATTATCCTAATATTCGTTATTTTATGCAAAATATTGAAAGATTAAATCAGATAAATAATCTTAAAGGCTATGTCGCGGCATGCTTTAATCTAAAACATTTTTCCATTATTAATCAGGACATAGGTAAGGAAAACGGAGATGTTGTTCTCCGTAATTACTTTAATTTGTTAAATGAGGCTGTCGGCGATAACGGTATAGTGTGCCGTATGGGCGGTGACAATTTCGTTATGTTGTTTGAAAATGAAATATCTGATCATATATTTAAATTGCTTTCCGGTGCACCTGTTTCCTGTGATGAGGCAAGCGGAAATACTAAACGTGTAATAGTATCGGCGAGGGTTGGCGCATTTATAATACCTGATGATTTTGAATTATCCAATCCGGGCAGGATTATGGAGAGGATATATCCTGCACTCCAGATGGCAAAGCAGATGGACATCAGTCCCGTATTTTATGATAAAAAGCTTTCAAGCGGTCGTGAAAGGGTTATGCAGGTCAGAAAGAAATTTGCAGAAGCGATAGCTTCTGATGAGATACATGCATATTATCAGCCAAAGGTAAATGTATTTACCGGGGAAATCGAAGGTGCGGAAGCTCTTTGCAGGTGGATAAGTGACGGGAAAACAGTTATGCCTATGGAATTTATCCCGGTGCTTGAAATGAATATGGATATATGTAAGCTTGACTTTCATATGCTCGAGCTTGCCTGTCGTGACATAAGAAGATGGCTGGATGAGGGCAAAAAGGTTGTACGCATATCCGTCAATTTTTCAAGAAAACATCTGATAGATGTGGATTTGACAACACATATACTTGAAATCATTGATAGATATAATGTACCGCATGATTATATAGAAATTGAGCTTACAGAGACAACCACGGATGTGGAATTTAAGGATTTGAAACGAATAGTCAAAAGCCTGCAGCAGGAGGGCATATATACCTCTGTTGATGATTTCGGAAACGGTTATTCGTCAATTAACCTTATCAGATCGATTCCGTGGGATGTACTTAAGGTTGACAGGAGCCTTCTTCCTGTTGAGGATGATGACGAGACAGATACCACAGAAAAGATATATAAATCCGTTGTATCAATGGCTCACGATATAGGTATAAATTGTATTACCGAAGGTGTTGAGACCATGAAACAGATAGAAATATTAAGAAACAATAATTGCAACATAGCACAGGGCTTTTTCTTTGACAGACCGCTTCCTGTTGATGAGTTTGAAAAACGCTTTGAAGATAATAAATATATTGATTTGCTTAATAGATAAGATGAGCTTATACATAATTCTTTTGAAGATTGAAAAAATAATATGAGGTTTGATAAACATGAAAAAACAGAGTAAATTTATTTTGGCGGGAGTAAGCGGATTGCTATTTATCATCTGGATTGTGCTGGTTCGTACAGTGGATGTTGACAGTATCGGTCCTGAGGGAACAAGCATCGGGCTTTCGCATATTAACAAGTCGGTTTCGGATTTGTTAGGACAAAGGTTATTTTGGTATGATGCTACGGAGGTTCTCGGTGTAATTGCCATTCTTGTGGCAGCAGCTTTTGCATTTACAGGATTGATCCAGTTGATAAAAAGAAAAAGCCTTGCAAAGGTTGATAAGGAAATATTCGCTCTCGGAGGACTTTACATAATCGTTATAGGCTTGTATGCATTATTTGAAGTTGTAGTTATTAATTACAGACCTGTTATAATGTCGGGTGAAGAGCATCCCGAGGCTTCGTTTCCGTCATCACATACCGTGCTTATATGCGTGGTCATGGGAAGTACGATAATGCTTTTGGATAAGTATATAAAGAATAAGTCACTTTGCAATGCACTTAAGATTTTGTGTACGATAATAATGGTTGTAACTGTAGTTGGAAGACTTGTTTCGGGAGTGCACTGGTTTACGGATATAATTGGAGGAGTAATTATCAGTGTAGCATTACTGGCTCTTTTTTCGGGAGTTTTAGATTTGGTGAGAGATTAAGTAAAAAACCTGCCCAATAAGGCAGGTTTTTGATTATATTATTAATTATTGTTTTGCATACCGATAGGTGTAATTCTCGAACCGTCTAATCCAAGCTTTTCTGCAAAAAGCATCGCTGTTTCTCTGTCTTTTTCATGTCCGTTTGTTCTGATAGTGTTGGAAGCACTAGCACCTAAACTTAACTCTCCGGAGTTATCTACATATACATCTATTTGATATGTATTCCAAGTTGTTCTTGCTTTAACAGTTAGTTTGTTTGAAAAAACGTATTCGTTGATATTGCTTTTTCTGATAAAATCTCCATCACCCGGATTAGGAAACCATAAGGTTCCATCTATCTCACATTCAGCTATTTTAGCTGCTGAAGCATTGCTGACATGAACAAGGCCGGCATCTATTAGAGCGAGTGCAAGGCTTGGATTTGAACATCGTATTTCAGTTTTATCAACATATACCCATCCTCTTTTAAACGTTTCGGATTCATGAGTTTCAGGATCAGTGTAATTTACAGTTTCACCCTGAAAATCACCTGGGAATGTATGTGCTGTAACAGCATCCTTAATTAATTTTGCATTGTTAATATCCATAGTTTGTCTCGCGTTTTCCATATATCTGATAACAGATACAGTAACAGCTGTGGCAAGAATTGCCATTATAGCAATCGCTATTATCAGTTCAACCAGAGAAAAACCTTTGTTGGAATTCTTTTTAATATTATCAATCATTTTATTCCCTCCATAATAGATAATTGTTAAACAATTTCATGTTGCAAAATTAACAGAATATTTTTGGACTGTTCATAATTTGTTCATATTATATATTGAAATTTTTCTTTTTTCAATAGCATAATTTAAGATATTTTTCAAAAACATGCACAATCTTTATTGTGCATGTTGTATATTTTTTGAAGGATGTGATATTTTTTAAAACAATATGATATTTTGGTTAAAAACAGTGTTTTTTTGTTCCTTAAGCTGCATATAAAAATGTTAATAATTTCATGGTGGTTTTTGTGAGATTAATTATGTGATTAATATGAAGAATACTTAAAATTCATTTCAAGGAATAATGAAATTTAGGTGTTGGAAATGAAGTTTTGTTATGATATAATATTTTTTTAATATAATAAAGCATTATAACGGAGGAAATATAAAAAATGAAACTAGGTATAGTTGATGAATCCTGATTTCATATATCTTTATATATTTCCTTAAAATTCTTTAATACTTTATTTGTTCAATTTTTATCCCTGATTAAATTACATATA